>NZ_JAGYFZ010000164.1:0-7894 GCF_019946675.1 Pseudomonas sp. BF-B-15 | reverse complement strand
ATTCAACATTGATGCCGACTGACACAACGCCTTCGCGGGCAAGCCTCGCTCCTACAGAGGGAGCTCACACATTTACGGGAGACCACCATGCCGCGTTTCGCAGCCAACCTGTCCATGCTGTTCACCGAACAGGATTTTCTCGCCCGTTTCGAAGCGGCCGCCAAGGCCGGCTTCAGTGGTGTCGAATACCTGTTCCCTTACGATTTCAGCTCCGCCGAGATCAAGGCCAAGCTCGACGCCAACGGTCTGACCCAGGTGTTGTTCAACCTGCCGGCCGGTGACTGGGCCAAGGGCGAGCGCGGTATCGCGTGCCTGCCGGACCGGGTTGACGAATTCCGCGCTGGGGTCGATCTGGCCATTGCCTACGCGCAAGTGCTGGGCAACACCCAGGTCAACTGCCTCGCCGGTATCCGTCCACAAGGCGTCGACGATGCCACCGTGGAAAAAACCTTTGTCGCCAACCTCAAGTACGCGGCCGACAAGCTGCAAGCGGCGGGCATCAAACTGGTGATGGAAGCGATCAACACCCGCGACATCCCAGGGTTCTACCTGAACAACACGGCGCAAGCCCTGTCGATTCGCGAACAGGTCGGCAGCGCCAATCTG
The DNA here is from genome assembly GCF_019946675.1 of Pseudomonas sp. BF-B-15. Classification (NCBI taxonomy): domain Bacteria; kingdom Pseudomonadati; phylum Pseudomonadota; class Gammaproteobacteria; order Pseudomonadales; family Pseudomonadaceae; genus Pseudomonas; species Pseudomonas sp. BF-B-15. The sequence goes on along the minus strand of NZ_JAGYFZ010000164.1, from coordinate 7,288 downwards.
TTCCTGCAATACGACATCTATCACATGCAAATCATGGAAGGCGACCTGGCCCGCACCCTGCAATCGCACCTCAGTGAAATCAATCACGTGCAATTGGCGGACAACCCGGGGCGCAACGAACCGGGCACCGGTGAAATCAACTACCGCTTCCTGTTCGAACACCTGGACCGGATTGGTTATCAGGGTTGGGTCGGTTGCGAATACAAGCCGCTGACCACCACCGAAGCAGGCCTGGGCTGGCTGAAAACCCATAACGCGATCTGATCGAAAACCGCGTCATCGTTCTTCGCGGGCAAGCCTCGCTCCTACGAACAACCCTGCCCCTGTAGGAGCGAGGCTTGCCCGCGAAGGCGCCCTCGCTGACACCCACGAATTTTGCGAACAGAGCAATAAAAACAAGAGGATTTTCTCATGGCTAAAATCGGATTTATCGGCACCGGCATCATGGGCCACCCAATGGCGTTGAACCTGCAGAAAGCCGGTCACAGCCTGTTCCTGTCGGCGCATCACGACGCCGCGCCTGCCGACCTGATCGCCGGTGGCGCTGTCGCCCTGGCGAACCCGAAAGAAGTTGCGCAAGAAGCTGAATTCATCATCGTCATGGTGCCGGATACCCCGCAGGTCGATGACGTGCTGTTCCGCGCCGACGGTATTGCGGCCGGTGTCGGCAAGGGCAAAGTCGTCATCGACATGAGCTCGATCTCGCCTACCGCCACCAAAGCTTTCGCGGCCAAGATCAACGAAAAAGGCGCGCAGTACCTCGACGCGCCGGTGTCCGGCGGTGAAGTCGGTGCCAAGGCTGCGACCCTGAGCATCATGGTCGGCGGCGATGCCGATGCCTTCGAACGCGCCTTGCCACTGTTCCAGGCAATGGGCAAGAACATCACCCTGGTGGGCGGTAACGGCGACGGTCAAACCGCGAAAGTGGCGAACCAGATCATCGTCGCGCTGAACATTCAGGCCGTGGCCGAAGCCCTGCTGTTCGCTTCGAAAAACGGTGCCGATCCAGCCAAGGTGCGTGAAGCGCTGATGGGCGGTTTCGCTTCGTCGAAAATCCTCGAAGTGCATGGCGAGCGCATGATCAAAGGCACCTTCGACCCAGGCTTCCGCATCAGCCTGCACCAGAAGGACCTGAACCTGGCCCTGCAAGGTGCCAAGGAGCTGAACATCAACCTGCCAAACACCGCCAACGCCCAGCAAGTGTTCAGCACCTGCGCGGCCATCGGTGGCAGCAACTGGGACCACTCGGCGCTGATCAAAGGCCTGGAGCACATGGCGAATTTCTCGATTCGCGATAAGAACTAAGTCTCTGTCTGACCCTGTGGGAGCTAGCCTGCTAGCGATGAAATCGACGCGGTGTGTCTGGTAGACCTCAGCGCCTGAATCGCTAGCAGGCTAGCTCCCACAAGGGGCCGAGTTGCCCTTCAAATAACAAGAAAATCCGGGAGCCCGCCATGTCGGTCGATCCGCAACAATTCCTGCGTGAGCTGTTTGCCACAGCCATTGACGCGGCCCATCCGCAGCAAGTCCTCGAAGCTCATTTGCCCACTGACCGCAGTGGTCGCGTGATCGTCATCGGCGCCGGCAAAGCCGCCGCCGCCATGGCCCAAGTGGTCGAGCGTTGCTGGCAGGGTGAAGTGTCCGGCCTGGTGGTGACGCGTTACGGTCACGGCGCCCCGTGCGAAAAAATCGAAGTCGTCGAAGCCGCTCACCCGGTACCGGACGCCGCCGGCCTGGCCGTCGCCAAGCGCGTGCTGGATCTGGTCAGCAACCTGAGCGAAGACGACCGCGTCATCTTTCTGCTCTCCGGTGGCGGTTCTGCGTTGCTCGCCCTTCCGGCCCAAGGCATCACGCTCGCCGACAAGCAATCGATCAACAAAGCCCTGCTCAAATCCGGCGCGACCATCGGCGAGATGAACTGCGTGCGCAAGCACCTCTCGGCGATCAAGGGCGGCCGTCTCGGTAAAGCCTGCTGGCCCGCCACTGTTTATACCTATGCGATTTCCGATGTACCGGGCGACCTCGCCACGGTCATCGCTTCCGGCCCCACCGTGGCCGACCCGAGCACCTCCGCCGAAGCGCTGGCAATCCTCAAGCGCTACGACATTGAAGTCCCGGCGTCGGTGCGCAACTGGCTGCAAAGCCCGGAATCGGAGACGGTCAAACCCGGCGACCCGAGCCTGGCGCGCAGTCATTTCCAATTGATCGCCCGCCCGCAACAGTCGCTTGAAGCCGCTGCAGTGAAAGCCCGTCAGGCCGGTTTCAGTCCGCTGATCCTCGGCGACCTGGAAGGCGAATCCCGCGAAGTGGCCAAGGTTCACGCCGGCATCGCGCGGCAAGTGGTCCTGCATGGCCAGCCATTGGCGGCGCCGTGCGTGATCCTTTCGGGCGGTGAAACCACGGTCACCGTGCGCGGCAATGGTCGCGGCGGACGCAACGCCGAATTCCTCCTGAGCCTGACCGACAGCCTCAAAGGCTTGCCCGGCGTCTACGCGCTGGCCGGCGACACCGATGGCATCGACGGCTCCGAAGACAATGCCGGGGCGATCATGACCCCGGACAGCTACGCCCGCGCCGCCGCCCTCGGTTTGAGCGCCAGCGATGAACTCGACAACAACAATGGCTACGGCTATTTCGCGGCGCTCGACGCGTTGATCGTCACCGAGCCGACCCGCACCAACGTCAACGACTTCCGCGCCATCCTGATTCTCGAGAGCACAAAAAATGACGCCTGATAAAAAGGTCAAAATCCTCGCCACCCTCGGCCCCGCCACCGACGGGATCGAAGACATCCGCGAGCTGGTGCAGGCCGGGGTCAACATCTTCCGCCTGAACTTCAGCCACGGCGATCACGCCGACCACGCTCAACGCTATCAATGGATTCGTGAAGTCGAGCGCCAACTGAATTATCCGCTCGGGATCCTGATGGACCTGCAAGGCCCGAAACTGCGGGTCGGCAAGTTCGCCGAAGGCAAGGTGCAGTTGCATCGCGGTCAGGCCCTGCGCCTGGACCTGGACCCGACGCCGGGCGATCAACGCCGGGTCAACCTGCCGCACCCGGAAATCATCGCCGCGCTGGAGCCGGGCATGGACTTGCTGCTCGACGACGGCAAACTGCGACTGCGCGTGGTCACCAAATACGCCGACGCAATCGACACCACGGTGCTCAATGGCGGCGAACTCTCGGACCGCAAAGGCGTGAACGTGCCGCAAGCGGTGCTGGAGTTGAGCCCACTGACGGCCAAGGATCGTCGCGATATGACTTTCGGTCTGGAGTTGGGCGTGGATTGGGTCGCGCTGTCGTTCGTGCAGCGCCCGGAAGACATTCGCGAAGCGCGTGAACTGATCGGCGACAAAGCGTTTTTGATGGCCAAGATCGAGAAGCCGTCGGCGGTCACGCAACTGCGGGAAATCGCCGAATTGAGCGACGCGATCATGGTTGCCCGTGGCGACCTCGGCGTCGAAGTGCCCGCCGAAAGCGTGCCGCAGATTCAGAAGAACATCATCAGCATCTGCCGCCAACTCGGTAAACCAGTGGTGGTGGCGACGCAGATGCTCGAATCGATGCGCTTCTCCCCGGCCCCGACCCGCGCCGAAGTCACCGATGTGGCCAACGCCGTGGCCGAAGGCGCCGATGCGGTGATGCTGTCAGCGGAAACCGCGTCCGGCGAATACCCGATAGAAGCTGTGCAGATGATGAGCAAGATCATCCGCCAGGTGGAAAACGGTCCGGACTATCAGACGCAACTGGACGTCAGCCGGCCGAAAGCCGAGGCGACCGTTTCCGATGCGATCAGCTGTGCGATTCGTCGCATCAGTAACGTGTTGCCGGTGGCGGTGCTGGTGAACTACAGCGAGTCCGGCACGTCGAGTCTGCGAGCGGCGCGGGAACGGCCGACCGTACCGATTCTGAACCTGACGCCGAACCTGCAGACCGCTCGCCGCTTGACGGTGGCGTGGGGGGTGCATTCGGTGGTCAATGATCGTCTGCGCCAGGTGGATGAGGTGTGTTCGACAGCGCTGGAGATTGCGCAGGCGCAGGGCATGGCGCAGCGCGGCGACACGTTATTGATCACGGCGGGTGTGCCGTTTGGGCAGCCTGGGTCGACTAACTCTTTGCGTATCGAGACGTTGATCTAGAGCGCCCATACCGGCCTCATCGCCAGCAGGCTGGCTCCCACATTGGTTTTGTGTCGATAACGAAATCAAGACTGAACGCAGATTCAGTGTGGGAGCCAGCCTGCTGGCGATGCTGGCGACTCGGTTTCACTGAAACACCCACAGACTTCATCATGCCTGCCAACCACTTCAACACCCACTGCCCCGATTGGGCGACTGCCCTGCTCAACGGCTTCAGCCAGATTTTCCTCCAGCGCCATCCGCTGTTTGGTCTGTTGTGCCTGCTCGCCATTCTATTCACCGCACCGGCCCTGCTCGGCGGTGCGCTGCTGGGCGGTGTCGCCGGTTTGCTCACCGCGCAACGTCGCCACTACGCCAAGGCTGATCGTCAGGCCGGGCTGTTCAGTTACAACGGTGTCCTGCTCGGTTTGCTGCTGAGCCTGTATTTCCCCTGGTCCGCGCTGTTGCCGCCGCTGATCATTGCTGCGGGTGGATTGAGCGCGATGCTCACTCAGCAGTGGCTCAAACGCATCCGGGTCAGCCAATACCTGCCGGCCTATACGGCGCCCTTCGTGGGATTGGGCTGGTTGCTGCTGTGCTTCGCCACCCCCTCGACCGAAGCCCATTTGATCGAAGTCAGTGCGTTGAACATGCTCCTCGCCCCCCTGAAAGGCCTCGGCCAGGTGATGTTCCTCGGCCATCCGCTGGCCGGTGCGATGATTGCCGTGGGTTTGCTGATCGCTGATCGCCGCGCATTCTGCTGGGCGATGCTGGCGTCTGCCGCGGGCATGGGCTGGAGCCTGCTGCATCAAGACTTCTATAGCGCATTGATCGGCCTCGGTGGCTATAACGCCGTACTCGCCGCCCTCGCCCTCAGCTCGCTGCGCCAGCAACCGTGGCTGCCGCTCATCGGCATCGCAGCGGCGCTGTTGCTGACGCCGGTGTTTGCCGCCATCGGTCTGCCAACGCTGACCGCGCCGTTTATCCTCGCCTGCTGGCTGATCCGCACGGTTATGCAAATGTTCGGCAAAACCACCGTCGCCGGTACGCCTTGCACTCTGGAGGAGAATCACCCTAGGCTGCGCTGATTCTCGATTCAGGCGTTATCCATGGACAGCAGCAAAAACTGGCGTGAAGACCTTTACGTCATGGTTTTCCAGAGCGACACCAAGGCCGGGCGGCGCTTCGACGGCATTCTGCTGTTGATCATCCTCGCCAGCATCGTCATCGTGATGCTCGACAGCATCGACACGATTCATCAGAACTACGCCAACGTGTTGGCGTACATCGAGTGGGGCTTCACGGTCATTTTCGCCATCGAATATGGCCTGCGCCTGTACTGTTCGCCCAAGCCGCTGCGTTATGCGTTCAGCTTCTATGGGCTGGTGGATTTGCTGGCGATCGTGCCCGGCATCCTCGCGCTGTATTACGCAGATGCGCAGTACCTGCTGATTATCCGGATCATCCGGATGCTGCGGATTTTCCGCGTGCTCAAGCTCAGTCCGTACCTCAAGCAAGCCAATTACCTGATGTTGGCGCTGCGTGGCAGCAAGCAGAAGATCGTGGTGTTTCTGGTCAGCGTCTGCACGCTCGTCACGGTGTTCGGCACGCTGATGTACGTGATCGAAGGCCCGGAGCATGGCTTCACCAGCATTCCAAAAGGCATCTACTGGGCTATCGTGACGCTGACCACCGTCGGTTTCGGCGACATCGTGCCGAAGACGCCCTTGGGCCAGGTGATTTCGTCGCTGGTGATGATCACCGGTTACTCGATCATCGCCGTGCCAACCGGGATTTTCACCGCCGAACTGGCCAACGCCATGCGTGGCGAACAGTTGCAACACGACTGCCCGGTGTGTAAGAAAAACAGCCACGAGCACGGCGCTGCATTTTGCTCGCGGTGCGGCAATGTGTTGTTCAAAAAACTGGAATAAGCAAAGTGCTTTTTAATCTTTAAAGGACTATACGAGCCCGGTTATAGTCGCTGGCAAATTGCCTCATATTTAAATTAGAACAAGGAATGCGCAGTGAAAAAACTCTTTGGCGCCTCACTTCTGGCCGCTGGCCTGGCATTGACCAGCGTGGCTCAGGCTGCACCGACCCTGCTCAACGTTTCCTACGACGTGATGCGCGATTTCTACAAGGACTACAACGCTGCCTTCCAGAAACACTGGCAAGCCGAGCACAACGAAAACATCACCCTGCAGATGTCTTTCGGCGGTTCGAGCAAACAGGCGCGCTCCGTGATCGACGGCCTGCCGGCTGACGTCATCACCATGAACATGGCCACCGACATCAACGCCCTGGCGGACAACGGCAAACTGGTGCCGGACAACTGGGTCACCCTGCTGCCGAACCACAGCGCGCCGTTCACCTCGGCCACGGTGTTCATCGTCCGCAAAGGCAACCCGAAAGCCCTGAAAGACTGGCCGGATCTGCTCAAGGACGGTGTGCAAGTGATCGTGCCAAACCCGAAAACCTCGGGCAACGGCCGCTACACCTACCTTTCGGCCTGGGGTTATGTGCTGAAGAACGGCGGTGACGAGAACAAGGCCAAGGCCTTCGTCGGCAAGCTGTTCAAGCAAGCACCGGTGCTGGATACCGGTGGTCGTGCGGCTACCACTACCTTCATGACCAACCAGCTCGGCGACGTGCTGGTGACCTTCGAAAACGAAGCGGAAATGATTGCCCGCGAGTTTGGCCGTGATCAGTTCGAAGTGATCTACCCAAGCGTCTCCGCTGAAGCCGAGCCGCCAGTGGCCGTGGTCGACAAAGTGGTCGAGAAGAAAGGCACCCGCGCGGCGGCCGAGGAATACCTGAAGTACCTGTGGTCGCCAGAAGGCCAGGAAATTGCTGCGGCAAACTACCTGCGTCCGCGTGATCCGGCGGTACTGGCCAAGTACACCGACCGCTTCCCGAAAGTGGATTTCCTGTCGGTAGAGAAGACCTTCGGTGACTGGCGCACCGTGCAGAAGACGCACTTCAATGATGGTGGGATCTTTGATCAGATTTACGCTCAGTAAACGCTGATAGCCCAATGAAAAAGGCGACCTGAGAAGGTCGCCTTTTTTGTTTTTGTGTTCACTGAAGTTCCCTGTGGGAGTGAGCCTGCTCGCGATGGCGGTGGGTCAATCACATTGATGGTGACTGATACACCGCCATCGCGAGC
>NZ_JAGYFZ010000163.1:0-7940 GCF_019946675.1 Pseudomonas sp. BF-B-15 | reverse complement strand
TACCCTCGCTCCGGTCCTGCTCCGTGGGCCCGCCGCCATCGGCCATCCATGGCCGGGGGCGGCTAACCCGGCATCCATGCCGGGTTGCCCACTGCGCAGAACCTGCGCTCGGCCTCTCGAGGGGGCGTGTACCTCAAGATCAAAAGCGGAAGGCGAGCTAACGCTCGGCCTGATGAGTGGTGGAAATCAAAAGCACACACGATTCCTGTAGGAGCCGGCTTGCCGGCGAAAAGCGTTTGGACAACGCGTTCATTCAGACAGCCCGCGTTATCGTTGACGCCCATCGCCAGCAAGCTGGCTCCTACAATTTTGAGTCGTGTGAACCCAATCCCCGTGTAGGAGCCGGCTTGCTGGCGATAGCGTCCATCCAATCAATAAATGCGTCGACTGACCCACCGCCATCGCCAGCAAGCCGGCTCCTACAGGGGATCGGTGTACATGTCCGGAATGAGTGAGCGCATCAGAGAAGGACAACGCGTACGCAAATGAGCCAGGTCGGCTTTCAGGCCGCCTCGGCGGCTGTGGCGGTAGTCGCCCCCTCGAGAGGCCGAGTGGAGGTTCTGCGCAGTGGGCAACCCGGCATGGATGCCGGGTTAGCCGCGCACGGCCAAGGATGGCCGATCGCGGCGGGCCCACGGAGCAGGACCGGAGCGAGGGCATGCCGAGCCACAGCGAGGCACCGAACGAAAGGGGCAAGAGCGCTTTGGTTACTTTCGCGCTTTTCGAAAGTGACTCGCTGTAAAAGCGAAACCATTAGCGGCCGTTACCAAAAAAACGGATATGCACACGGCCAGCGTTTTTATGGCATGGCACCTGATCCAGAACACCTGTCCCCAAGGATAAACAGCTAAGCTGCGGCTGCATCGGCGCGCCGTAAAGCGCCGTCTCTGGAGACGCTACATGGCTCGTACCCCCGGCGCATCGGCGCAACCCCGTGCCGATACACCTGACCGTTGGCTGGACGTACTGGCCGGCCTGTCGATTGCCGGGTTGTTGCTGCCCGAGGCGGTCGCCTATTCCAGCATTGCCGCGTTGCCGCCACAGGCCGGGGTGATTGCCTTGTTTGCCGGGCTGCTGTGTTACGGACTGTTCGGCACCAGCCGGTTCGCCATCGTGTCCGCGACCTCGTCGTCAGCGGCCGTTCTGGCTGCCGCCACCGCCACGCTGGCCAATGGCGATCCGGCCTTGCGCATGAGTCTGGCGATCGGCCTGGTGCTGATGACCGGAGGTTTCTTCCTGTTGGCCGGGTTATTCAAGCTCGGCAGCGTCACCTCATTCATCGCCAAACCGGTGCTGCGCGGCTTTGCAGTGGGGCTGGCCGTGACCATCATCCTCAAACAAGTGGCGAGCATCGTCGACGTCCACTTGAGCACCGGCAACCTGATCCGTTTCCTGCCGCAACTGCTGGAGCAGTGGCCGCAGTGGAATAAAGTCGGGGCATTGGTCGGGGCGGTGGCGTTGCTGGTGTTGTGGCTGTGCGCGCGGGTCAGGCGTTTGCCTGGCGGTTTGCTGGTGGTGACGCTCGGCATCGCGGCGGGCCAATGGCTGAACCTGCCAGCCTACGGGGTCAAGCTGATCGGCGTCATCGATCTGAGTCTCGAAGTGCCGCAGCTCCCGGTGTTGCCGTTCACTGACTGGTTGCGCTTGGGTGAACTCGCGTTCGCCATGGTGATGATCCTGTATGCCGAGTCTTACGGCTCGATCAGCTCGTTTGCGCTCAAACACGGCGACCGGGTGTCTTCCAACCGCGATCTGCTGGCCCTCGGTGCGGCCAATCTTTTATCGGGACTGTTTCATGGTATGCCCGCAGGCGCTGGTTATTCTGCGACATCGGCCAATGAAGCGGCGGGGGCCGGTTCGCGTCTGGCCGGGATTGTGGCGGCCGGGGTGGTGCTGCTCATCGTCCTGACGGTGTTGCCGTGGATCGCCCTGACTCCCGAGCCGGTGCTGGCCGCCATCGTCATTCATGCCTTGGCCCGTGGCTTGAGCCTTCAACCGTTGGGCCGGTATTTCATCTGGCGTCGCGACCGCCTGCTGGTGATTTGCGCGGTGGCGGCGGTGCTGGTGCTGGGCGTGCTGGACGGCTTGCTGCTGGCAGTGGCAATCAGCGTGGTGCTGATGCTCAAGCAGATGTCATCGGCGGATATCCAGGTGTTGGGGCAAATGGCCGGAGGTCACGATTTTATTGACCTGCAACGACATCCCGACGCGAAGGAAATCCCCGGTGTGCTGATCGTGCGGCCCAGCGAGGCGCTGTTTTTCGCCAATGTGGAGCGCATTCTCGGTGGTGCGTTGCGTCTGGCGCGGCACGCGGAGCCGCCGGTGCATACGGTTATCCTCAGTCTCGAAGAGTCGCCCGATCTGGACGGCACCAGCATCGAAGCGCTGGAAGCGTTCTTTTTGCAGGTGCGTGCCGAGGACAAACTGCTGATCCTGGCGCGGCTCAAGCATCAGGCAAAAGCAGCGCTGTCGAAGTTGCCGGCGCAGGAACTGGAGCAGGTGATTCTCAGCGGCCTGAGCGTCGATGTTGCCGTCCAGCAAGCCCTTAAGCTATCCGCATAACCCTGTGGGAGCGAGACCGGCTTGCCGGCGATAGCGGAGGATCAGTCAACATCGATATGAATGTACTACCGCTATCGCGAGCAGGCTCGCTCCCACAGGGGATTGGTGCAAACCTTTCGGGCATAAAAAAACGCCGCTCATCTCACGATGGGCGGCGTTTTTTACAGCGTTGTAACGTTAGGCTTGAACGACCGGGATATTGGCGTTCGCAGCAACTTCACGGAACTCGGCGATCTGGTCGAAGGACAGGTAGCGGTAAACATCAGCCGCCATGCTGTCGATCTTGCCAGCGTATTCCATGTACTCCTCGACGGTCGGCAGGCGACCCAGGATGGACGCAACGGACGCCAGCTCGGCCGAAGCCAGGTAGACGTTCGCGCCGTCACCCAGACGGTTCGGGAAGTTACGGGTCGAAGTCGACACAACAGTCGAGTTCGGCTCTACACGTGCCTGGTTACCCATGCACAGCGAGCAGCCTGGCATTTCCATGCGGGCGCCAGCCTTGCCGTAGATGCCGTAGTAGCCTTCTTCGGTCAGTTGGTGAGCGTCCATCTTGGTCGGCGGCGACAGCCACAGACGGGTTGGCAGCTGACCCTTGACCTGATCCAGCAGTTTACCGGCAGCGCGGAAGTGACCGATGTTGGTCATGCACGAACCGATGAACACTTCGTCGATCTTCTCGCCAGCAACGCTGGACAGCAGACGGGCGTCGTCCGGATCGTTCGGCGCGCAGAGCACAGGCTCTTTGATGTCGGCCAGGTCGATTTCGATGACTTCAGCGTATTCGGCGTCAGCATCGGCAACCATCAACTCTGGGTTGGCAACCCAGGCTTCCATCGCTTGAGCGCGACGTTCCAGGGTACGTGCATCGCCGTAGCCTTCGCCGATCATCCAGCGCAGCAGGGTGATGTTGGAGTTCAGGTACTCGGTGATCGACTCTTTCGACAGCTTGATGGTGCAACCGGCAGCCGAACGTTCAGCCGAGGCGTCGGACAGCTCGAAAGCCTGTTCGATGCTCAGGTTGTCCAGGCCTTCGATTTCCAGGATGCGGCCGGAGAAGGCGTTCTTCTTGCCTTTCTTCTCGACGGTCAGCAGGCCAGCCTGAATCGCGAAGTAAGGAATGGCGTGAACCAGGTCACGCAGGGTGACGCCCGGTTGCATTTTGCCTTTGAAGCGCACCAGGATCGATTCCGGCATGTCCAGCGGCATAACGCCAGTGGCGGCGGCGAACGCTACCAGACCGGAACCGGCCGGGAACGAAATGCCCATCGGGAAACGGGTGTGCGAGTCACCACCGGTACCGACGGTGTCCGGCAGCAGCATGCGGTTCAGCCAGCTGTGGATGATGCCGTCGCCCGGACGCAGGGAAACGCCGCCGCGGGTCATGATGAAGTCTGGCAGGGTGTGGTGGGTGGTCACGTCGATCGGCTTAGGGTAAGCCGCGGTGTGGCAGAAGGACTGCATTACCAGATCGGTCGAGAAGCCCAGGCACGCCAGGTCTTTCAGTTCGTCACGGGTCATCGGACCGGTGGTGTCCTGAGAGCCGACGGTGGTCATTTTCGGTTCGCAGTAGGTGCCAGGACGAACGCCTTTGCCTTCTGGCAGACCGCACGCCTTGCCGACCATTTTCTGTGCCAGGGTGTAGCCCTTGCCGGTGTCGACAGGTGCTTCAGGCAGTTTGAACAGGTCGGTAGGGCCCAGGCCCAGTTCAGCACGTGCCTTGTCGGTCAGACCGCGACCGATGATCAGCGGAATACGGCCGCCGGCACGAACTTCGTCCAACAGGACCGGGGTCTTCATTTCGAAGGTGGTCAGGACTTCGTCGGTGCCGTGTTTGCAGACTTTGCCAGCATGCGGGTACAGGTCGATCACGTCGCCCATGTTCATGTTGGTAACGTCGAATTCGATCGGCAGTGCGCCGGCATCTTCCATGGTGTTGTAGAAGATCGGAGCGATTTTGCTGCCGAAGCAGAAACCGCCGGCACGCTTGTTCGGCACGTAAGGAACGTCGTCGCCGAAGAACCACAGCACCGAGTTGGTGGCGGATTTACGCGAAGAACCGGTACCGACCACGTCACCGACGTAGGCGATAGGGAAGCCTTGACCGCGCATTTCTTCGATCTGCTTCATCGGGCCGGTGACACCCTGGACGTCAGGCACGATGCCTTCGCGGGCCATTTTCAGCATGGCGAGGGCGTGCAGCGGGATGTCCGGGCGGGACCAGGCGTCCGGAGCAGGGGACAGGTCGTCGGTGTTGGTTTCGCCGGTGACCTTGAACACGCGCAGGCTGATCTTGTCGGCCAGGACAGGGCGGTTGCGGAACCACTCGCCGTCAGCCCAGGACTGGATCACGCCTTTGGCGTGTTCGTTGCCGTTGCGGGCTTTTTCCGCGACGTCGTGGAACGCATCGAACATCAGCAGGGTGTGCTTGAGCTGAGCGGCAGCGACAGCAGCCAGTTCGGCGTTGTCGAGCAGGTCAACCAGGGTCACGATGTTGTAGCCGCCCTGCATGGTGCCGAGCAGTTCTACAGCGCGTTTCTTGTCGATCAGAGGGGAAGTGGCTTCGCCTTTGGCCAGGGCAGACAGGAAACCTGCCTTTACATAGGCCGCTTCGTCCACGCCAGGCGGAATGCGATTGGTGATCAGGTCAACGAGGAAAGCTTCTTCGCCAGCCGGGGGATTCTTCAGCAGCTCAACCAGGCCTGCAGTTTGTTCGGCGTTAAGCGGCTGGGGAACGATACCCAGTGCTGCACGCTCTTCGATATGTTTGCGGTAGGCTTCAAGCACAGTTATTACCCTCATCAGTGGTCCCAAATGGGTGTCCGGGACGCTCATCCCGAAATTGCCGTACTCATGCGCTGCGTGGCGTTGTGGGCCACTTAGCCAGAATTACCGACAATTCCTTACAGAAGCTGCTTTCAAAGTTTTACGCCTGCAGAACGGGGAGCTGATGAGGGTTGGCGTTGGGCTTTTCCCCGCTGGAAAAACCCTTCGCCAACACCGCTCTGAAGGAACGACTGTGCTCGTGACGCTTTGAAAACAGCTTCTAACGGACATTGGCGCCTTAAAAGGCTGGCTGATTCTACGGCAAAAAAAATTTAAAGGTAAGTTGGGCTCTCAACTTTGAGGGGTGATGAATGTTAGACAAAGGGCTAACATGCCCGCCTGTTCTGCTTTCCCGTGCTTTGTTGACCTATGCCCAATCAGACCATCAAGACCCCCTGCGTCGGCCTTTGCTCCACTGTTTACGGTGACTTGGTCTGCCGTGGCTGCAAGCGTTTCCACCATGAAGTGATCAACTGGAACGGTTACAACGAGGAGGAAAAACGCGCGGTATGGCTGCGGCTGGAGCAACTGTTGTCCCAGGTGATGGCCAGCAAACTGGAAGTTTTCGATCCCCAGCGCCTGCGTCTGCAACTGGAGCAGCGCAAGATTCGCTTCGTGCCGCATCAGTCGGAATATTGCTGGGCCTATCAATTGATCGCCCGAGGCGCGCGGGTGATCAACAATCTGGAAGCCTACGGGATGGTGTTGATGCCGGAGTTTCGCGACTGGAACCTGCCGGAGCTGCGGGATGCGATTGATCGGGAGTTCTTTTTGCTCTCCGAGGCGCATTACCAGCGTTACATCGCGCCCGGATTCCTCAAGGATGCGTTCGGGGGTTAACCCTTAAAAGCTTCGCGGGCAAGCCTCGCTCCTACAGGTGAACACGTAACCCTGTAGGAGCGAGGCTTGCCCGCGAAGGCGCCCTGATGGGCTCCGCAAATCTCAATGATGAGACACCATCTCTTCCAGATGATCCTCAATCTCCTGCGGCTTCAACACCAGCACATCGCTCTCCACCGCATCCAGCACCACCTCCGCCGTATTGCCGATCAACGCGCCGGATATTCCGGACCGCGCCACGGTGCCAATCACGGTCACCGATGCGCCCAACGTGTGGGCCATGTACGGAATCAACACATCCGCCGGACCTTCCGCGATATGCAGGTGCTCATTGTCAATGTCGAACTCGGCTTGAAACGCTATGCACTGTTCGCGGTAACGCGCCTCGATGGTTTCGCTGAGCTGCAACGTAGGGTCCGCCGCCGACAGCATCGGTGAAGGATGAGCGCTGACCACATGCAGATGCGCCTTGGCCAGGCTGGCAATGTCATAACCGTGATCGATGATGATGTTGTGCAGGTGACGGTGTTCGTCATCGGTATTGCCGACATCAATCGCCGCCAGGACCACACCGCCTGCCCAGGGTTTCGAGGTTTTCACCAGCAGCACCGGAGTCGGACAGTAACGCAGCAGTTTCCAGTCCGCCGGGGTCAGCAGGGCTTTTTTCAATGAGCTGTCGGGGTAATGCTGCTTGATCACCAGCCCGCAACCTTCGGCTTGCTGCACATCGACGATGGTTTCGTGCAGGCTTTCGTTCCACGCCTGCTCGGTGGTCACGCTGTAGCCATCCGCGAGCAGCGCTGCCTTGAGCACACCGAGCATGCCGCTGTGGTCATGCTTGCGGTCGCACACCAGCAGATGCAGATGAGCCTGGGTTACCCCGGCAATCAGCTTGGCCCGTTTAAGCGCCAGGCTTTCCGAGTGTTCGGGTTCGATGACCACCAGAATGCTGCGAATGGCTTGCATGATCGGGATCTCCAGAGGGAAAAAAAGCATGGCGTTGCACAACTATAGTTGCTGGTCGCGCATCCGGGACTTGATACATATCAACGGTCGTGGCTGGTGGTCTGGCGGCGGGCCGGTATAATCGGCGCCCTTCGTTTTGAACCTTTATGTCCGTGAGCCCCATGATCCTTCCCGAAATTCACGAGTTCCTCGGTTGCCGCACCCCTGACGGCTGGGTCCAGGCCGCGCTGGCCGATCAGGAAACCTTGCTGATCGACCACAAGAACTGCGAATTCAAGGCGGCCAGCACGGCATTGAGCCTGATCGCCAAGTATCACTCCCACGTCGATCTGATCAACCTGATGTCGCGGCTCGCCCGGGAAGAGCTGGTGCACCACGAACAAGTCATGCGCCTGATGAAGAAGCGCAAGATCGAGCTGCGCCAGCTGTCGGCCGGGCGGTACGCTTCGGGTCTGCGCAAAGTAGTGCGCAGCCATGAACCGGTCAAGCTGGTCGATACCCTGGTAGTCGGTGCGTTTATCGAAGCCCGCAGCTGCGAGCGGTTCGAGGCGCTGGTGCCGCACCTGGACGAGGAACTGGGCAAGTTCTACTTCGGTCTGCTGAAAAGCGAGGCGCGGCACTTCCAGGGTTACCTGAAACTGGCCTACCAGTACGGTGACGCCAAGGACATCGCTCAGGTGATCGAGCGGGTTCGCGCTGCCGAGCAGGAACTGATCGAATCGCCGGACGTGGAATTCCGCTTTCAC
>NZ_JAGYFZ010000162.1:0-8043 GCF_019946675.1 Pseudomonas sp. BF-B-15 | reverse complement strand
GTCGCCCCCTCGAGAGGCCGAGTGGAGGTCCTGCGCAGTGGGCAACCCGGCATGGATGCCGGGTTAGCCGCCCCCGGCCATGGATGGCCGATGGCGGCGGGCCCACGGAGCAGGACCGGAGCGAGGGCATGCCGAGCCTTAGCGAGGCACCGAACGAAAGGGGCAAAAGCCCTTTGGTTACTTTGGGGCTTTTCCAAAGTGACTCGCCGTAAGGGCGAAACCAATAGCCGCCGCAACCGAAAAAACGGATATGTCCCCAGACAAAAAACCATAACCCCACTCCCACAAGAACAATAAAAAGCCCGCCAAGGCGCAAACCTTGGCGGGCTTTTTTGTACCCGGGCGGTTTAGAACGCGCCCATGTAATCGCGCTTGCCCACTTCCACACCGTTATGACGCAGCAACGCGTAAGCGGTAGTGACGTGGAAGAAGAACTGCGGCAGACCGTAGCTCAGCAAGTAAGCCTGGCCGCTGAAGCGCTTCTCTTTCGGCGTGCCCTGACGGGTGATGATCTCGATGCCTTCCTTGCCATTGATCTGCTCAGGCTTGATCTCGCCGATGTAGGCCAGAACCTTGGTCAGCAACGCTTGCAGCTCCGCGAAGGTGGTTTCAGTGTCGTCGTACTTCGGCACTTCGATCTCGGCCAGACGCGAAGAAACACCCTTGGCGAAATCAACGGCGATCTGCACCTGACGCACCAGCGGGAACATGTCCGGGTACAGACGGGCTTGCAAGAAAGCGTTCGGATCAATGTTCTTGGCGGTGGCGTGGGCTTCGGCCTTGTTCAGAACGTCGCTCAGGGCGTTGAGCATTTGTTTGAAAACAGGGACGGAAGCGTCGTACAGGGAAATGGTCATGGCAGTCTCGTGTGGTGACAGGAGTGAAACGTGGGGTCGATTATAGCGATGCACGGTCCCAGGTGAAGCGATAGATATGGGCCGGCGGACCAGGATGGCAATTGCCGTTGTCGGCGTCGGCACCGACGATCGACCATTGCGCCCGGGAGGTCTCGCCCAACTCGCGGGCAGCCTGCGGATTGAAGCACTGACCGAGCTGTTCATCCGGCACCAACGCATACGCCTGCGGATGTTCACGCAACCACTGCGCCGCCTGCTCGACCGTTGAACCGATCATTCCGAAATGCACGATCGGCTGCCTTGCGAACAACCAATGGCCCTCGCGCCAGTTGACCAACACCAGGTCGGCGCCCCGAGTCATGGTCGCCGCCTGCGCCATCAACGCCTCGTGGGGATTGGCGCCGTCCTTGACCGGCTCGATGAACCCTCGGGCGAACCACAGCGTGAACCAGAGCACCGCCACCCCCTGAAAAATCCGCCACCCCAGTTGGCGTTGACGGAACCAACGCTTGAACAGCCACGGCATCAGCGGTGCAGCGACCAACACCAATCCCGGCAGCGCCGGATAAATGTACAACTTGCGCTTGCCGCTGCTCAGGCAGAAAAACAGCACCACCAGCACCACCCACCCCAGCAGCACCAACACGCGACCATCATGCTTGCGTAATTGCCGGCGCCAGGCGGGGATCAGCCACGGCAGCGCGAGCACCAGCGGCAACCAATATTGCGGAATGACGCTGACGAAGAAGTACCAGAACGGCTCCCGGTGATCCCAGGCGGCCGCATAACGCCCCGCCGTCTGGCGCAGCAGGATTTCCCGCACGTAGGCAATTTCCTCAGCACCGCCATTGAGCACGATCGACAGCGCCAAGGGCAGCAGCCAGATGCCCACGGCACCGAGCAGCACCACAACACCCAGGCACCATTTGCGCGCTTCGCCCGGCATCGCCACCACGCCGGACCAACCTTTGCGCACCGCGTAGGCATACGGGATCAGCATCAACGCCGGCACAAAGCCGACCCCTTTGGTGATCACGCCGATCCCCATCGCCGCGCAGCCCACGTAAAACCAGCGCCAGGCGGGCCCGAGCAGCAGGTGTCGGACCAGACCGTACAGGCCCAGCGAGGTGAACAGAATCAGAAAACTGTCGATCTGGCCGGTGCGCAAAATGCTGTAGGTCTGATAGGTCGCCAGGTACAGCAGCACGGCCGTCCGACCGGCTCGCTGGTTCCAAAGCCTGCGACCCAAGTCGTAGAGCATCGCCGTGACCGAGGTGGCAGACAGCAGCCCCGGAAGGTAAAGGGCAATGGCGGGCATCCCGGTGATCCAGGTGAAAAACGCCACGGCCCACATGAATATCGGTGGTTTATCGCCGTAAATCTCGGCAGCGCGATGGGGAATCAACCACGACCCGTTATGCAGCATCTCCAGCGCCACGCCGAGGAAGCGCTCCTCGTCCACATTCTGCGGCTGGCGCAACCCGAGCCCTGCGCCGACCAGCAACAGAGCAAGTAGCATCAGCCCCAGGCATTCGACGCCGGGTGAAAGGGTTCGGCGCATGGGTCAGTCCTTCAAGGTTTTGCTGCGGGCAATCAATTGCAGGTTGCGCAAATAGACGATGGAACCGAACGCCTGGCCGATGATGAACACCGGGTCCTGTCGATAGATGGCATACGCGAACAACAGCGCGCTGCCGATGATGCTCAGGTACCAGAAGCTCACCGGTATCACGCTGCGTTTTTTGTATTCGCTGTACAGCCACTGCAGGACAAAGCGCCCGGTGAAGGCGATCTGGCCGCTGAAACCGACCACCAGCCACAGGGTTTCACGGGACAAATTCATCCTTCGATCTCCTGCGGCCGGGTGTTCAGGCGTGTGCGCCGGATCAGCCACCAGACGCCGATCAGGTCGAGAATCCCCACCAGCGCGCGGTCGATGTTGCCGTATTTGGAGACGCCGGCCGTGCGCGGTCGATGATTGACCGGGTGGGTAAGCATGCGGCCGTTGTGGCGCTGGATCAGCGCGGGGATGAAGCGGTGCATGTGGTCGAAGTACGGCAAACGCAGGAACGCCGCACGCTGGATCAGTTTCAACCCGCAGCCGGTGTCCGGCGTCTGATCCTTGAGCATGCGTCGGCGCAACCCGTTGGCAAACCGCGAAGCCCAGCGTTTGCTGGCAGTGTCGCGACGGTTGACCCGGTGCCCGGCGACCAATTGCAGGTCGGCGGCTGCCGGCTCACGGCGCACCAGCGCCAGCATGCCGGGGATGTCCGCAGGGTCGTTTTGCCCGTCACCATCGAGGGTCGCCAGCCATTGGCCACGGGCGGCGAGCGCGGCGTGATAGAGCGACGTGCTCTGCCCCAGCGAACGTTCATGTTGCAGGATGCGCAGCGTGTTCAGCCCGTTTTGCCGGGTCTGCCGCAACGCCTGCAACGTGGTGTCAGTGCTGCCATCGTCGACGACGATGACTTCATACGCTTCATCCGCCAGCGCGACGCGGATTTCTTCCAGCAGCGCGGTGAGATTGCTCGCTTCGTTCTTTGCCGGAATCAGCACGGATACAAATAAGTCCTGGCTCATGGAGGCCCCTGTTTTCCTGAATTTTTTATGTTCGAAGATCAACGCTTCAGCGCTGATAAAAGTGGCGATACCACTTCACGAATTGCCCGACGCCGGCCTCGACCGTCACGTGCGGACGAAAGTCGACCCACTGCGCCAATGCCGACACATCCGCCCAGGTCCTGTGCACATCGCCCGCCTGCATCGGCATCAAATTGCGCCGGGCAGGCCGGCCCAGCGCCGCCTCCAGGCATTCGACGAAATCCAGCAGCGCCACCGGCGTGCCGCGCCCGATGTTGAAAATCCGGTTGACGCCCTCCCCGGCGTTCTCCGGCAACGGCGGGCGTGGACGCAGGCGGACGATGCTTTCGACGATGTCGTCGATGTAGGTGAAATCCCGCGACATCAAGCCCTCGTTGTAGAGGTCGATGGGGCGATCGTTGAGGATCGCTTCGGTGAACTTGAACAGCGCCATGTCGGGGCGGCCCCAAGGTCCGTACACGGTAAAAAACCGCAGGCCGCTGGCCTGGAGCCCGTAGAGATGGCAGTAGCTGTGGGCCATCAGCTCATTGGCGCGCTTGCTTGCCGCGTACAGCGAAACCGGGTGATCGACGGCGTCTTCGACGCTGAATGGCAACTTGCTGTTGGTGCCATACACCGAACTGCTCGAGGCATAAATCAGATGATCCGGGCGATGGTGTCGGCAGGCCTCCAGCACATTCAAAAACCCTGTCAGGTTCGATTGCGCGTACACGTCCGGGTTGTCCAGCGAGTAACGAACACCCGCCTGGGCCGCCAGATGGATGACATCTGTGAAGCGGTGATCCTTGAACAACGCCATCAAGGCAGGCTTGTCGACGATATCCAGCGTCTGGAAACGAAAGCCCGACAAGGCTCTCAGTTCCTTGAGCCGAGCGTGTTTGAGCGCCACGCTGTAGTAGTCGTTGAGGTTATCAATGCCGACCACTTCAAGGCCTTGCTCACACAGGCGCTTGACCGTGTGAAAACCGATGAAACCCGCGGCGCCGGTGACCAGTACAGTCATGGCAGGTGCGCGCCAATCAGCGCATTATTGCCAGTCGATTCCAACGTCAGCGTCATGCCTTGCTCCAGGTTGCAGTCAGTAAGGCCAGTGACGTCGTCGATACGCTCTGACGCCGCGCCCCTCAGGCGCGACCGTCATCGCGCGGCCATGCATACGGTGCCCGTCGAATTGTAAAAATCGCGTTATGGATTGATGTAGCTTTTATGACCATTGCCGGGGGACGCGACGAATTCAGTTGCCATTGGCGCCCGCCCATCTAAAGTGCATGCCAGCTGAAGAAGAATATGAATCAGGTAAGGACGCAGCATCATGAGCATTGAGCAAGAAACAACCTTCGACGAGCCACGGCTCAACAGCACGGAAATCCGCATTCTGGGTTCGCTGATCGAGAAACAGGCCACCAGCCCGGAAACCTATCCGCTGACCCTCAATGCCCTGGTGATTGCCTGCAACCAGAAAACCAGCCGTGAACCGGTGATGAACCTCACCCAGGGCCAGGTCGGCCAGAGCCTGCGCGCCCTCGAAGGTCGCGGCTTTGCCAAACTGGTGATGGGCAGTCGTGCCGACCGCTGGGAGCACAAGGTCGACAAGGCACTGGAATTGGTGCCGGCGCAGGTGATTCTGACGGGACTGCTGTTTCTGCGTGGTCCGCAGACGGTCAACGAACTGCTGACCCGCAGCGGCCGCATGCATGAGTTCGAAGATGCCGAGCAGGTTGTGCATCAGCTTGAACGGTTGATTGCGCGCGGTCTGGCGCTGCTGATTCCGCGCCAGGCGGGGCAGCGTGAAGACCGCTACATGCATGCGCTGGGTGATCCGGCGGACATCGAAGCGATCCTCGCGGCGCGACAGAATCCGGTGGAGCGTGGTGGCGGCAGCGGCGTGTCGGTAGAACGCATCGAAGAGCTCGAAGCGCGGATTGCAGCGCTGGAAGAGCGCCTGGCACGCCTCGAGTAACCGCCACGATCTCCTGTAGGAGCGAGGCTTGCCCGCGAAGGCGATTTCCAATTCGACACAATGTTGGACGTTGAATTGCTTTCGCGGGCAAGTCGGATCGCCGCATCGCTCGCTCCCACAAAGGAAGTGCTACTCGCCGTCCCAGTAATCCACGCCGTCGGCCTGTCTGGCGATGGCAACGAAGCCCGAGGCATTGCCTTCGGCATCGACCTTGAAGTCGTCCATCACCGCGTACTTGCCGGAGTCCGGGTATTCGCAGATTTCCGGCGATTGCTGGGTGCTGACCGCCAAATAGCGCAGTTCAGCCTTGCTGGTGTTGATGATCTGGTGCGCCGCTTCCGGACCACCCGGCGGGCAGGCGATCACGTCACCGGCGCGGATCGGAAAACGCTCGGCGCCAAGACGAATCTCCCCTTCCCCCGCGACGACGTAGAACATCTCCTCGTTGACCCGATGACTGTGAAACGGGCTGCCGCGCATTCCCGGTTCCAGCACGTACAAGCGATAACCGAGCTTTTGCGCACCCAGCTGCTGACCGACGCGAGCCATCCGCTGTTGATAACGGCCGGCGGTTTCACCGGTGGGCGCGAGGGCTTCGGGCAGCGGTTCGAGTTCGACCTGATGCAGGTTGAGGATGGGGGGATGCATGGGAAACCTCGGGCACGGTTTTATGGGGTGGCAAGTCTTGTTTTGCTGAGGAGCAGTATAGGAAATTTGCTGCGACTGACTGGATACCGAGTCGCAGCCATCGCGAGCGAGCTCGCTCCCACATTTGATCGCATTTCTACTGGAAGCACTCGGTCGAATGTGGGAGCGAGCCCGCTCGCGATGAGGCCAGTACTGCCAACAAATAGCGGAAGGCCTCAACTGCGGGCGAATTCCACCGCCTTCTGAAACTGCTCCTGCGTCGGACGCACGCCGGTGTACAACACGAACTGCTCCAGCGCCTGGATCGCGATCACTTCCAGTCCGGTGATCACCCGCTTGCCTTCGGCACGTCCCTGCACGATCAGCGGTGTTTCCGAGGGGATCGCCACCACATCGAAGACAGTCTCCGCTGCTGCGATCGTTTGCGCATCGAACGCCAGGTGATCGGCCTCAGGCCCGCCGGTCATGCCGATCGGTGTCACGTTGATCAACATTTGCGGGCGCTGGCTGCCCAGTTCGGCTTGCCATTCATAACCCAGCGATTCGGCCAGGGCACGTCCGGCGTGCTCGTTGCGCGCCACAATCAGGCCGTTCTGGTAGCCACCATCGCGCAATGCACTGGCCACAGCCTTGGCCATGCCGCCGCTGCCGCGCAGGGCAAAAGTCGACGCCTTGGGCACCTGGTGGGTTTCCAGCAACTGAGCGATGGCGATGTAATCGGTGTTGTAAGCCTTGAGGTGGCCGTCCGTATTGACGATGGTGTTGATCGATTGAATCGCGGCAGCCGATGCGTCCAGTTCATCGACCAGCGCAATGCTGGCTTCCTTGAACGGCATCGACACGCCGCAGCCGCGAATCCCCAGGGCGCGGATGCCTGCGACGGCACCGGTCAGGTCCTGGCTGCGGAACGCCTTGTAGTAGAAATTCAGGCCAAGTTGTTCGTACAGATGATTGTGAAATCGCAGGCCAAAGTTCCCGGGGCGGCCCGACAGGGACATGCACAACTGGGTGTCTTTGTTGGGGTTCATCTGCATGAAAAATCTCCTTCAATTGCACTTTCAGATGGACGGGATTAGCCATGCCATCGCGTTCTGATCGATCATATCCGCGTACCTGCTCGTGGCAGCGAAGTTGGTAAGGAAGCCGGTACAGACCTTACACAAAATTTACCCAACGGCTGTGCTGATTTTCAGAAATACGCTGTCTTAGAAGTATCCCCGCGACAATCCTTGGGTCTATTGCAGACGCAAGCGCCGGGTCGATGAACCGAGGAACTATCATGATCCGTAAAATCCCCACAGTTGCCTTGCTGATCGGTGCTCTTGCTATCGCAGGGCAGGCAGAAGCGCATGGCGGTGGCGGGTGGCAAGGTCCAGCGGTATTTGGTGCGATCGTTGGCTCGGCCATCGTCGGTTCGGCCATCATCAATAGCGGCCGGCCGGTTTATGTGCAGCAACCGGTTTACGTGCAGCCACAGCCGGTTTATGTGCAGCAGCCGCCACCGGTTTATTACCAGCCGGCACCGGTTTATGTGCAACAACCGGGTTATTACGGCCCGCCGCCGGTCTACTACGGTCCTCCCCGTGGTTATTACGGCCCGCCGCGCGGGTATTATGGGCCTGCGCATGGTTATGGCCGCTGGTAACAGGCTCGGGCGCTAACCGCGGGTTTTGACTGCGTTTATATCCATTATTTGGTGATGGCGGCTGGCGGTTTCGCCCTTACGGCGAGTCACTTGGAGAAGCGCCAAGTAACCAAGCGCTCTTGCCCCTTTCGTTCGGTGCCTCGCCTAGGCTCGGCATGCCCTCGCTCCGGTCCTGCTCCGTGGGCCCGCCGCGATCGGCCATCCCTGGCCGTGCGCGGCTAACCCGGCATCCATGCCGGGTTGCCCACTGCGCAGAACCTCCACTCGGCCTCTCGAGGGGGCGTGTACCTCAAGATCAAAAGCTGAAGGCGAGCTAACGCTCGGCCTGATGA
>NZ_JAGYFZ010000161.1:0-8078 GCF_019946675.1 Pseudomonas sp. BF-B-15 | reverse complement strand
GGCCCACGGAGCAGGACCGGAGCGAGGGCATGCCGAGCCTAGGCGAGGCACCGAACGAAAGGGGCAAGAGCCCTTTGGTTACTTTGGGGCTTTTCCAAAGTGACTCGCCGTAAGGGCGAAACCAATACCCGCCGTTACCGCAGCAACGGATATGCCCCATTCAAAGCCCACGGTTAGCGCCCAAGTGAACAGCATTGCGCTCCCACAGGCAGGGATCAGCGGACAATTTTGTCCACATGAATCCCCAGCTTCTTCAACCGATACCAGAAGCTGCGCTCGGAAATCCCAATCAACTGCGCCGCCGCTGCCTGCACGCCGTTGCTCTGTGCCAGCGCCGCCAGAATGTAGGTTTTTTCCACCTCGGCCAGCGCCGCTTCCAGGTCTGCCGGTACGCTGCCCTCAGCGATCAACGTGCCGCCGTCGGCGGAGCTTGAAGCAAACAGATACGCCGGCAGGTCTTCCTCTTCAATCACCGCGCCCGAGGCGACAATGGTCGCCCGTTCCACGCAGTTCTGCAGTTCGCGAATATTCCCTGGCCATGAATACCGGGCCATGGCCTGCAACGCTTGCGCGCTGAAACCGCTGAAACGTTTGCCGGCCGCAGCCCCTAGCGTGTGGGCGAAATGCCGGGCCAGCGGCGCAATGTCTTCAACCCGTTCGCGCAGGGCCGGCAGCGGAATCGGGAAGACGTTGAGGCGGTAGTAGAGGTCTTCGCGAAACTCTTTGTTGGCCACCGCGTCCAGCAGGTTTTTGTTGGTCGCCGCGATCACCCGTACATCGACCTTGCGCTCGCGCGGATCGCCCACCGGTTCGATCACTCGCTCCTGTAAGGCCCGAAGGATTTTTGCCTGCAAGGCCAGCGGCATTTCGCCGATTTCATCGAGAAACAGCGTGCCCTTGTCAGCTTGCTGGAAGCGCCCGACGCGATCCGCCACCGCGCCGGTAAATGCGCCTTTGCGGTGGCCGAACATTTCGCTTTCCAGCAGCCCTTCGGGGATCGCCGCGCAGTTCACCGCGACAAAAGGTTTGTCGGCGCGATTGCCGTGGGTGTGGATCGCCCGGGCGACCATTTCCTTGCCGGTGCCGCTTTCGCCGGTCAGCAGAATGGTCGCGTTGCTTTCGCGCACCGAGTCGATGGCGTGCAGCACCCGCCGAAAGCTTGGGCTGTCGCCGATCAGGCTGTCGATCTGCCGGTGCTCGTCGAGCTCGGCGCGCATGCGCTGGTTGTCTTTGAGAATGTCGCGAAATTGCAGGGCCTTGTTGACGGTGATGTCCAGCTCGTCGATGTCGAACGGCTTGGCGATGTAGTCGAAGGCGCCGTTGCGCATCGACTGCACGGCGTTTTTCACCGTGCTGTAGGCGGTCATGACGATCACCGGTAACTGCGGAAAACGGCTTTTGATTTCTGCCAGCAGTTGCGGGCCGTCCATGCCGGGCATGCGCCAGTCGCTGATCACCAGGTCGATGTCTTCGCACTCCAGCACCTTGAGCGCGTGCAGGCCGTTGCCGGCGGTGAACACCACAATGTCGTTCTGACTGAGCGCCGAGGCCAGCAGGTCGCAGAGCTTGGGCTCGTCGTCGACCACCAGTACGTTATGTGTCATCGCTGCCCTCGTCGAAGTCTTCACCGTTGGCCGGAATGTACAGGGTGAATGTGGCCCCGGCATCTTTTTCACTGACGCATTCGATGCGCCCGTCATGACTCTCCATGATCGAGAACACCTTGGCCAGACCCAGCCCGGTGCCCGAGGCCTTGGTGGTGACGAACGGTGTGAAGATCCGTTCGAGCATGTCCGGTTCGATGCCTTGGCCGGTGTCGCTGATGCTGATCACCGTGTAGTGCCGGTCGCTGCTGATGCCCAGGGTCAGCCGCCCGCCGTCGGGCATGGCGTCGATGGCGTTAACGATCAGGTTCAGGCCGGCCTGCTTGATTTGCCGCGCGTCGGCGTAAAGCGTCGCGGTGGGCGATTGATCATCGATTTGTACATCGATGTTGTGGCTGGCCAGCTCCGGCGCGCAGAAGCCAACCAGTTCATCCACCAGCGGGCGGGCCAGTTGGGTCGAGCGCATCGGTGCGCTGGGTTTGGCGAAGTCGAGGAAGTCGGTGATCAGGTCGTTGATCCGGCTGACTTCGCTGACCACGTATTCCAGATGACGCTTGTCGGTCTCGGGCAAATCGGCGCGTCGGTGCAGCAGTTGCGTGGCGGTTTTGATGATGCCCAGCGGGTTGCGGATTTCATGGGCCAGGCCCATCGCCACTTCGCCCAGCGCATGCAGGCGGTCACGCCGACGCAGTTGCGATTCCAGATGCTGCAACTCGCCGAGACGTTCGCTCATGTGGTTGAAGGTGCTGCTCAGTTCCGCCAGTTCGTCGCCGCCGGTGACCGGCAGGCGTTGGCGATAATCCCCGGCGATCACCGCTTGTACGCCTTTGGACAACCCGCGCAACGGCTTGGTCAGGCGCTGCGAAACCAGCCAGCCGACCGCCAGGGACGCCGCCGAGCTGAGCAGGAAAATCAGGATGAACAGGTTGCTCTGATTGACCAGCCCGACCAGGCTGGTGTGGCGCAGCAGGCCGCTGAAAATCACCCCTTGCAGCTCGCCGTTTTCGTTGAGGATCGGCCGGTAGATACCGCTGTAGCGGTTGGTGAACTGTTCGATCGGCTGCTTGGTGCTGCGCAGGATCTGTTCGATTTTTTCCGGTACGGCCGCCGGGTGATCCTCGAAGCGCTGGGTGGAAAAAATCTCCGAGAAGTCATTGGCCTTGGCCAGATACAGGCGCAGGTCCAGCGAGTGCACGTCGGCCACGCTGGTGAGGAAACTGTTGTCGAGGTAGGTGGCGATCACCAGTTTGTAATCGACGCCGTCCTGATCCGTTTCGAAGGTCGAGACCACCGTGCCGGTCGCCACGCCACCGACTTGCAGGGTTTGCAGCACCGCCTTGGGCGCGGTACTGATCTGGCGGACGATGTCGTCGGCGGCGGTGCTGAACACCACTTTGTGATCGCTGGTGCGCACCAGCGCCACGACGTCGATGCCCATGGAGTCGGCGATGTCGGTGGTCAGCTTGTCGTGTTTGTTCGCCAGCCGATCGGTGGGCGGGCGCGTGTAACGCAAGAACAGCTGCGCGACCCGGGCGTTGTCGCGCAGGATTTCGCTGATCTCGTCCTCGACGATCTTGGTCGATTCCTGCAGCCAGATGCGTACGTTGCTGTCGAAAATCTGCGACAGCGTGGTGGCCGCCAGTTCGGCGGCGATCATCGTCGGAATGACGCTGACCAGCCAGAATGCCAGCACCAGTTTGCGCTGCAGGCTCCAGCCGGAGAGGGCGAAAGGTCGAGCGTTGGTGCGTGAGTCTTTGGTCATTGTGCTTCGCTTATTGCTGCTCGCTGATCGCGGCGGCCATGGCAGGGTCGGAACGGTCCGGTCGGATAAACAGTTTCACCACACGCAACAGGCTGTCGAGCAAGCGGTTGCGATGGCGGAAAAACACGGTGTTGCCGGTAAACGAGCAACCCAGGCGCAGCTTACTGGCATAACCGGCCTGGCCGCACGCGTAGATCGGGATGCCGTGCTCAATACAGTAGTCGACATTGGCCAGCCAGCTGCGCACGTAGAGATTGTGTTCGCGGGTCTGGGCCAGGTCGTGGGCGAAGAACTTGTCGACCAGTCGCAGTTCGTCGAACAGCACAAGGTTGAACGCCACCAACTCTTCGCCGACCCAATACAACACGCACGCGGCACGTTCATCGAGGTGTTCCAGGACCTGGCGGAAGTAGCCGGGCGGCAGGCGTTCGAAAGTCAGGTCGCTGCGGCTCAGCGTGGCCTCGTAAAGCGCCATCATGCGCGGCAGCAGGTCATCGACCGAGCGCCGCCATTCGATGCGCGGCCCCTGGCCACGCAGGGTGCGGCGCAGGTCTTTGCGGGTGGATTTGCCGAGCGTGCCGAGGTAGGCGTCCACCGAGCCAAAACGGATCGGCAGCTCGGCGCTGGGCAGGCCGGGCATGCTTTGCAGACCCGCGTCCTGACACACCTGCAACCATTGCGGGTCGCGGTGAGAGGCATCCTTGACGGCCAGCAAACCGACCCCGGCCTGATCGGCATCGTGGCGCGCCAGCCGTAATAATTGCTGAAGCAGGTCCACGCGCCGGTCCGCGTCGATGTGTGGCGCGGTCCCGACATGGCACTGCTCGGCCACCGGCGAACCGAGGGCATACAGGCGCACATCGAACAGCCCCGGCCACACACCGCGCAGCCGTTCGCTGATGCGTTTGCCCAGCCCCTGAACCGTGGTGTCCAGCGAGTAAGCGGTGGTGAACGCCACGGCCGCCGCGATCAGTACCTCGTCTTCGTACAGCGCCAGATAGCGCCATTGAAAGTCTGCGATGCCGGCCCGTTCAACCGCCCGGTAGTAATTCCAATCCTCCAGCTCGGCAGGGAAACAGGCATTCCAGGCATCGCGGTCGATGGCCTCGATCGTCGAAAAGGCAAGGGCTGTGATCACATCGTTTCCTTGAGTCAGGCCAGTTGCCGATAGTCCTGGCGCATGGGTTTGGGGGCGCAGCGCTGTTGAATGAAACGTTGCCGGATGAAGTCCGCGCTCAGCTCCACCACGCGGCGGTATTGCAGGTCGACGGTGATCATGTGGTAGCAGTCGTCGAGCAGCACCTTCACCACCGGACCGCCGAGTTTGCGTTCCACATAATCGGCGTTCCAGCGGCTGGTGATGTCGTCTTCGCGCGAGTGCAGCACCAGCGTTTGCGTGGTGATCTGCGGCATGCGTTTTTTCACCGCCGCCACCAGTCGATGCAGTTCCCGGACACTCACCCCGGACATGGTCAGCAGCCCGGCGTTGCTGCTTTCTCCGGCCTTCATCTGCCGTTCGACGACCGCTCGCAAGCGTTCGTCCTTGATGCCAAAAGGTGATTTTTCGTTGAAGCGGCACAGGTGCACACCAAACGGAATCGCCATCAGCAACGGCGTGAGCACCGCGACTTTGGGCATGTTCCAGCCGTCGTAGCGCAGGGTCGTCGAATACAGCAACAAGCCTTCGATCTGCCCCGGATGCTCGGCGGCGAGGTACATCGACAGCACCGCGCCCATCGACAAACCGCCGACGAACACGTGCTCGTGTTTGCGTCGCACACCGATGAAGGTATTGCGTGCGCTCTCGTACCAGTCACGCCAACCGGTGGCTTGCAGGTCGGCGTTGTCTCCGCAGTGTCCGGCCAGCGTCGGCACGTACACCGTGCAGCCGGCCTTGGCCAGGCCGATGGCGACCCGACGCAACTCGGTCGGGGTGCCGGTGAGGCCGTGGATCAACAACACCGCGACCTCCCCGCTGCCGAGAACGAAACCGGCGCTGCCTTCGCCCATGTCGATCTCTTGCTCGTTCATCGTGTCATCGCCCGATGCAGCAAGCGGTCGAGCAGGGCGATGCCCAAATCGATTTCCGGATAGCTGATTTCCAGCGACGGCGCGAGGGTGATGACGTTCTTGTAGTAACCGCCCACATCGAGAATCAGGCCCAGGCGTTTGCCGTCGATTTCGATGTCGCCCTTCATGCCTTCTTCCACCATGAAATCGAGCGTGGCCTTGTCTGGCGTGAAACCGTCCGGGCCGCAGATTTCGCAGCGCAGCGCCAGGCCCAGGCCGTCGACGTCGCCGATGATCGGGTAGCGTTTCTGCAAGTCTTTCAAGCCTTCGAGGAAGTACTTGCCCTTGTTCATGACCATCGCGCCGTAGTCGACTTCGCTGGTCATCTTGAACATTTCCAGGCCCACCGCCGTGCCCAACGGGTTGGAAGCGAACGTCGAGTGGGTCGAGCCTGGCGGGAAGATTTTCGGGTTGATCAGCTCTTCTTTTGCCCAGATGCCGCCCAGCGGATTGAGGCCGTTGGTCAGCGCTTTGCCGAAGACGATAACGTCGGGTTTGACGTCGAAGTGCTCGATCGACCACAGCTTGCCGGTGCGATAGAAGCCCATCTGGATTTCGTCGACCACCATCAGAATGCCGTGCTGGTCGAGCACATGCTTGAGTTCGCTGTAGAAGTTCATCGGCGGAATCACGTAGCCGCCGGTGCCCTGGATCGGCTCGACGTAGAACGCGGCGTATTCGCTCTGGCCGACTTTCGGGTCCCAGACACCGTTGTATTCGGTCTCGAACAGGCGGGCGAATTGCTGCACGCAATGGCTGCCGTATTCTTCTTTGGTCATGCCTTTCGGGCCACGGAAGTGGTACGGGAACGGGATGAAATTGGCGCGCTCGCCGAAGTGGCCGTAGCGGCGGCGATAGCGGTAGCTGGAGGTGATCGACGAGGCGCCGAGTGTACGCCCGTGGTAACCGCCCTCGAACGCGAACATCAGGCTCTTGCCGTTGGTGGCGTTACGCACGACTTTCAGCGAGTCCTCGATGGACTGCGACCCGCCGACGTTGAAGTGCACGCGACCGTCGAGGCCGAATTTTTTCTTCGCGTCGACCGCGATCATTTCCGAGAGCTCGATCTTGCCTTTATGCAGGTACTGGCTGGCGATCTGCGGCAGCGTATCGATCTGCTGTTTCAGCGCATTGTTCAGGCGCGGGTTGGCGTAACCGAAGTTGACCGCCGAGTACCACATTTGCAAATCGAGGTAGGCCTGGTCTTCGGTGTCCCAGACGTAGGAGCCTTCGCATCGGCTGAAGATACGCGGCGGGTCGATGTAGTGAACGGTGTCGCCGTAGGAGCAGTATTTGGCTTCTTTATCCAGGAGGATCTGGTCTTCTGCAGTAGCGATTCGAATATCAGACATGGTGGAGGAGTTCCTGTGTTTCAACGTTGAAAGAGGTGGCATTGGCGGCGTTGGCGCTTGGCAGCAAGGCCAGCAGCGCCGGCAGTTCAGCGAAGCTGTCGAAGCGCGCATAGGCGATGCCGTTGCGCTCGCAGTGCTCGGCCAGGCGATCCTTGGCGAACACGAAATCGGCGGTGGCGGCCACGCACATGTCGGACTGGCCGTCGCCGATTACCAGTACCCGTTTGGTGCTGGGGGTGGACTTGCATTTGCAGTTGCCGGAGGCGGCGCGGCAGGCGTCGCTGGCATGCGGGAAGTCGATGCGCCAACTGTCGTGATCGAGTTGGCGCAGGCGATTGGCGAGGATCGGCAAGAGGCTGACGTAGTTGCGCGCCAGGATCCGTGCGATGCCTTGCTCGATGCCGTCGCTGACCACTTCGAGGGAGGCACCGAGGCCGATCACATGGTCGACGAAGTCGGGGAAGTCCGGGTCGATCTCGACCGTGTCGAAGAACCCGAGCAGCTCGGACGGTGTGGCCTTGACCAGCGAGAGCTGGCGGCTGAGGCATTCACGGGAACCGATGTCGCCCGCCAGCCACTCGTTTTCGATCGCTTCCCAGCTCGGGTCGGCGAACCGTTGGAGGATGCTGTCGATCACGTCGGTGCGGGTGATGGTCCCGTCGAAATCACACACGATATGCCAGTCAATCATCTGCGTTACCTATCTTGTAAAAAGTGTGCGCCGGGTGTGCTGTCTGCGCTGCACAGGGGGTAGAGCAGGGACTGTGCCAACCGGGTTTGGCCCAGCGGGGGCGGGGTTCTGGCGTGTGTTCGTGGCGGCGAAGCTACAATTTTTGTAGGTCGCTACAAACAACATGAGTGCTTGCGCCGGGAGCGCGATCCGGGGATTGATGCGCGCATGTCCCGTTCAAGGAATTGCCTCATGTCGAGGATTACTGTTGCTCTATTCGCCGCGCTGACGTGCCTTTCGGCCAACGTTTCAGCAGACGGCATCACCGGCGAAGCAGGGGTTGGCCTCAGCTATCAGCCGCACGACCCAACCGGCAGCCGTTACGAAACCCGGCCCGTGCCGTACCTCGATCTGGACTGGGGCGATGTCAGCCTGAGCACCGATGACGGGCTGACCTGGGACGCGTTCAACGCAAGTGGCTTCAGCGCCGGGCCGTTCCTGAATTACCTGCCGGGACGGACCTCCAACGGTGAGCTGCAAGGCTTGCGCGATGTGCCGGACATGGGCGAAGTGGGCGGGTTTGTGCAGTACGCGCCGGCCGACTTCTGGCGGGTATTTGC
>NZ_JAGYFZ010000160.1:0-8118 GCF_019946675.1 Pseudomonas sp. BF-B-15 | reverse complement strand
AGAGGCCGAGCGCAGGTTCTGCGCAGTGGGCAACCCGGCATGGATGCCGGGTTAGCCGCGCACGGCCAGGGATGGCCGATCGCGGCGGGCCCACGGAGCAGGACCGGAGCGAGGGCATGCCGAGCCTAGGCGAGGCACCGAACGAAAGGGGCAAGAGCCCTTTGGTTACTTTGGGGCTTTTCCAAAGTGACTCGCTGTAAGAGCGAAACCAATAGCCGCCCTCACCGAAGAAACGGATATGCCCCCATTGTTACGTTTCCTGCAAAGCTGAATCAGCCCCAGCCCCCTTTATCCATCACCACCAAGGACTAAACTTCAAGCATCAAAACCAACACCGAGCACACAAAAATGAAAACCCTGAGCACCCTGTTTCTGACCCTGATCGCCACCTCAGCCATGGCCGCCAGTGAGCCCGCCGCCACCCCGTACGACCCGGCGCAACCGCTGGACATCGCCAAGGTGGTTTCCGTGACCGACACCGCAACCGCCTGCGACGTCGTGCCGGCAACCATGGTCTACATCGACCATCAGGGCCAGACCCATCGCGTGACCTACCAAGTCATGGGCAACTGCACAAGCAACCTGTAACACCTGGCATCACACGATCAGCCGTTTCGCCTGCAACGCCAAATCATGCAGGCCGGCCAAACGCGCCATGATCCGTTCGACCACCTCGACCCTGGCCACCGCACCGCTTTGCAATTCACCCATCGAATGCAAAGCCACTCCAGCCTTTTCCAGCCCCAGACGGGTGGAGCCGGATAACTGCTGAATCCCCTGACGTGCATGCTCCGCCGACTGCTCCAGCCCCGTGGCGATTTGCCGAATCTGCGCACTGGAGTCCGCAGCCTGACGCGAGAGATTGCGCACTTCATCGGCGACCACCGCAAACCCTCGGCCATGACTGCCCGCCCTCGCCGCCTCGATTGCCGCGTTGAGCGCCAGCAAATTGGTCTGACGGGCGATGTCCTGGATGCTGCCGACAATCGCACCGATGCGCATCGACTGACTGCCGAGCTCATCAAACACCTGATCCAGACGCTGCATGTAGAGGTTCAGGTCCTCCAGCACACTGGCCGAAGACTGCATGCTCTGCGCACTCGCCTTGACCCGATCGCCGGCCGTGCGCGCCAGTTGATTGGCAAAGCGCATGTCTTCCTCGGTTTGCAGCACCGACTCGGTCAATTGCTCCAGCTTGTTCTGCAAGCCGATGTTGTAAGGCGGTTGTTCTTTTTCAAGGGTCATAGCAGCGTCCAGGTGTAACTGAGGATCAGGCGGTTTTCGTCGATGTCACTGCGGTAGTTGGAACGGGCCATCACGTTGCGCACGCGAATCCCGAGGCCTTTGAGGCTGCCGTTTTGCAGCACGTAGCCGAGGTCGAGATCACGCTCGCGATCCTTGCCCTCGAACCCTTGCCCTGTGTCGACGTTATTACCGGAAATGTAACGCACGGTGCTGGTCAGCCCCGGCACACCGAGGGCGGCGAAGTCGTAGTCATAACGCGCCTGCCAGGAGCGTTCGTCGGTAAAGGCAAACTCGTAGGTCGGCACCTCGTTGCCCAGCGGTGAGATGTTGGCGAAGACACGCGGGAATGCGCTGTCACCGAACATCCCCTGATAACCGACATAAAACGTGTGACCACCGCGCTTGGCCGACAGCAGCGAGAAGAACGCCTGGTTATCGATGTTGCCCAACAGCTTCTTGCCGTCTTCGCGCGAATCGTAATAACCAAGGTTGGCGCCCAGGGTCCAGTCACCCATCGGCTGGCTGTGCTTGAGACCGAGAAAACGCTGGTTGTAGATATCTTCCAGTTGCCCGAACCAGGCGCTGACCGAGCTGCGTTTATCGTTGAAGGCGTAATCGGCGCCGGCAAAGTTGAAGCCATCACTGCTGACCTGGCGCTGCGGCACGTGGCCGAGCATGGCCTGCATTTTTTCGTCGCCCGCCTCGTTGCGCAGGCTGGTCGTGTTCAAGTGACCGCCTTGCAAAGTCAGGCCATTGATCTCACTGGAGCTGATGCTTGCACCTTGATAACTGGGCGGCAGCAGGCGGATATCACTGAACGCCAGCACTGGCAGGTTGGGTTGCAACTCCCCGACCTTCAGCTCGGTTTTGGAGTAACGCACCTTCAGGGCAGCTTCGAGACGGCTGTAATCATCTGCCGCGCGCCCGTCATCCTTGACCGGCAGCAAACCGGTATTGACCCGATCCGGGCTGCTGTCGAGTTTGAGGCCGAGCAGGCCGATCACATCCACACCAAACCCGACGGGGCCCTGGGTGTAGCCGGATTTGACGTTAAGAATGAAGCCCTGCGCCCACTCTTCGGCCTTCGATTGTTTGTTCGCCCCGACGATGTCGGAGAAGTCCCGGCTGAAGTAGTAATTGCGTGCCTGCAAGGTGGCCGTGGTGTCTTCGATAAAGCCGCCCTCTGCCGCCATCGTACCGGTGGAGAAACCCGAGACGAGCGCCATGGACAACACGGAACCGGTTGTTGGAAGAATCTGTTTCATCGTTTTTTCTCTTATTTTTATTGATCGACAGTTGGAAGTGCTTCAGCCGCCACGCTTTCGCGACGGGCGTTTAACAACACATGGGTGACCATGCCGAAAATCAGTCCCCAAAAAGCCGCGGACAAACCCAACAACGACATGCCCGAAGCGGTGGTGAGAAAGGTCACCAGCGCGGCTTCGCGATCACTCGGCACCGCCATTGCGCCGGCCAGTGCCCCGGCAATCGCGGCGAACAGCGCCAGCCCGGCCAACGCCGCGATCAGCTCTTTGGGGAATGCCGAAAACAGCGAAACCAGGGTGGCGCCGAAGATGCCCAGCAGCAGGTAACACAGCCCGCCGACCACCCCGGCCACGTAGCGCTTGCCAGGATTTTCATGGGCCTCGCGACCGGTACAAATGGCTGCGGTGATCGCCGCCAGATTCAGCCCGTGGCAACCGAACGGTGCCAACAGCGCCGTGCCCAACGCACTGCTGGCGATGATCGGGCCGGACGGCGTCGCGTAACCGCTGGCCCGCAGCACCGCCATGCCGGGCACGAACTGGCCGGTCAGCGCCACCATCACCAGCGGCAAGGCAATGTTCAGCGTCGCGCTGAGGCTGAACACGGGCGTGATCCACACCGGTGTGGCCAACCCGATCACCAGCGCTTCGCTGTGCAAATCACCGCCGAGAAACGCCATCGAGCAGCCCACCAGCAGCACCATCACCACCGCATAACGCGGCATCAGCCGTTTGCAGATCAGGTACGTGGCAAACATCGCCAGCACCAGCAACGGTTTGCCCTGCAACGAGACAAACAACCCGGTGCCGAAACTGAACAGAATCCCCGCCAGCATCGCCGCCGCAACAGCCGCCGGCAGTTTGCCGATGATCCGGTCAAACGCCCCCGACACCCCGACCAGGAAAATGATCAGGCTGCTGACCAGGTACGCGCCCACCGCCTCCGGCATCGAGATCCCCGGCAGCAGCGCCACCAACAATGCCGAGCCCGGCGCCGACCACGCGATGATCACCGGTACGCGGTAACGCAGGCTCAAACCAATGCCGAGCACCGCGCTGCCAATGGAAATCGCCCAGACCCACGACGACAACACTTCCCGCGACAGGTGTGCGGTCTCGGCCGCCTGGAAAATAATCACCAACGGGCCGGCATAGGAAATCACCGTGGCGATAAATCCGGCGACGGCCGCCGACAGGGAAAAATCCCGGACAAACGTTTTCATGAAGCTTCGCCGACAGACCCGTCTGGCGAACCGTTGCGCAGGCCCGACAGCGCTTGCCTGTGACTGCGCTGACTGCTGATCGCAAACACGGTCATGGCAATCGCGGCCACCGCGCCGGGCAAGGCAAACGCCATGAAGTTGAGTTGCAGCGGCAGGCTGATCCCGAGCAATGCACCGCCCAGCAGCGGCCCGACAATCGCGCCGTTGCGTCCGATGCCCGAGGCCCAGCCCAGACCGGTGGACCGAATGGTCATGAAGTAGAACTGCGCGGCGCAGGCGTACAACAGAATCTGCGAGCCGATGGTGGTGGCGCCGGCGATGGCTATCAGCAAGTACAGCAGCGGCATCGGGCTGTTGAAACCGAGCAAGGTGATCGACACGGCGGCCACGGCGAAGAACACCGCCAACACTCGTGGCAGGTTCAGTTTGTCACCCAGCACGCCGCCCCCGACCGCACCGAAAATGGCGCCGAAGTTGAGCACCAGCAGGAACGACAGGCTCGAACCCAGGCTGTAACCGGCGTTGGCCATCAGTTTCGGCAGCCAGGAACTCAAGGCGTAGACCATCAGCAAGCAGCAGAAAAACGCCAGCCACAACATCAGCGTGCGCAGTGCGCGCCCCTCGCGAAACAGTTGCAGCACGGGGGTGCCGGTGCCCTTCACTTCGCTCATGTGCAGTTGATCGCCGGACTGCGCGACGTACGCCGGATCGACCCGTTGAAGAATGGCGCGCGCCTCTTCATTGCGTCCCTGACGCAGCATGAAACCCACCGACTCGGGCAGGAAGTACATGATCAGCGGCAACAACACCAACGGCAGCACCGCGACGTAAAACACCGACTGCCAGCCGAAGCTCGGGATCAGCACGATGCCCAGTCCCGCCGAGAGCATGCCGCCCACGGAGTAGCCGCTGAACATGATCGCCACCAGCGTGCTGCGGATTTTCTTCGGCGCGTACTCGTTCATCAGCGCCACGACGTTGGGCATCACCCCGCCAATGCCCAGGCCGGCGATGAACCGGCACAGGCCGAACTCGGTGGGGTTGCGGGCAAAACCGTTGAGCACGGTAAAACCGCTGAAGAGCATCACGCAGATCGTGATGGCTTTCTTGCGGCCGATCTTGTCCGAGAGCGGGCCGAAAAACAGCGCGCCGAACATCATTCCAAACAATGCGTAACTTCCCAGCGCGCCGGCCTGCAAGGGACTGAGCCCCCACTCCTTCATCAGCATCGGCAACACCACGCCGTAAATCACCAGATCGTAACCGTCGAAAATGATGATCAGGGCACACCAGAACAGCACCATCCAGTGGAAGCGGTTGAATCGAGCGTTGTCGATAACCTCATGTACGTCGATCTTGCGCATGGCATTCATCTCTTGTTGTTGTTTTATTCAGAACGTCGGTAAAGCGGCTAACGTCCCGTAAAGCCGAGGGTAAAGCTGCCAGGCGCGGGGCAATATCCGCTTTGCGCAGATCGCTATCCGTTTTGTGCAGGGCCCTGAAACGGGCGCAGGATGGGGCAATGGCGTGACAGGCTTTTGCTCTTCTCCGACAAACTGTCTTCTTTGCGAACGCATTTGAACGCTAAGCTTGGGCCTATGGATGACTCAGATTACTTACGCCTGCTGACCATTGCGGCCGAGCAAGCCAACGCGTTTCTTTCCAATGCCCGCAAATGGGAGCGTGAGCGTTGGGTGTGCCAGCGCCTGCTGCAAGGGCTGAACATTCCTTACCGCACCGACGAATTCGCGCCTGCCGGGGAGCCGCCGGACGTGCTGTTTCGCGAGGCGAATTTCGAAGTGTTTTTCGTGCTCGACGAGGGCCGGCGTCTCAACGATGAGTGGCGCGATGAACTGCAACGCCGACGCAGTGCGTTTTCGCTGAGTTCGCTGGTGCGTCGCGAAGCCAAACCCAGGCGCATTCCGGCCAATGAATTCCTACTGAGACTGGCGCCGACCTTGCGCAAAAAAGCGCACAACTACAAAGAGCGCGGCATGGACCTGGGCGAACTGGACATCATCGCCTTCGCCAGCCTCAAGCGCGAAGTGCTCGACCTCAATAGCCATTTCCCGCCGCCCACCGAATACTTGCGCCAGGGTTGGCGCTCGTTGTCGCTGGTGGGGCCGACCTTCGCCCGTGTTTTATTTGCGCATCCCGACGCTCCGGATTTCCTGCGCAGCAACCTCGGTCGCAGCATCGTCTTCGATGTCGGGATCAGCCTGTGAGTCCATTGCAGGAACTGATCGCTGAAGTCCCGCAAACCGGCCGCGTACGCTGGATCGGCGTGCGTCCGCAGCCACACGTGCCGATGATCGAACTGGAGGCCGTGGAGGCACGACTCGAGGCCGGGTTGACCGGCGATCGCGCCCGCCCCGGTGTGCGCAATGCGCGGCAGGTGACGCTGATTCAGTGGGAGCATCTGGCGGTGATCAACTCGCTGATGGGCCGCTCGGAAGATAATCCGCTGTTGCCTAATGATTTGCGGCGCAACCTCGTTATCAGTGGGATCAACCTGTTCAGCCTCAAGGGTCGCCGTTTCAAAATCGGCCAGGCAATTTTCGAAACCACCGGTTGGTGTCAGCCCTGCGCGCGCCTGCAAAACAACCTCGGTCCTGGCACCTTTCAGGCCGTTCGCGGACATGGCGGAATCACCGCCCGAGTGTTACAAAGTGGAATCATTCGCCTGGACGATACGGTCAGCGTCGAGCCTGTTCCAGCGAGCGGCTATGCTCCGTTCAATGCGGGCTGATGTGTTACACCGCCGCCCGCATGTAGCTTCCCCACATTCAGCAACGTCTACCCCTGACGAGGCCCGATATGACCAGCCGCCTGAACCCCGACGACCAAAAGCATGTCGAAGAGTACCTGCACCTGTCCCAGCACCGAGTCGAGCGCCGGCCTTTCCGGCCGTGGATGCTCCTGGTGGTGGTGCTGGCAGTGACTATTGGCCTGGGCCTGTTGAGCCGATTTATCAGTTACCTGACGCTATGAGCTGCATCGCGCTCGCTCGGGTAATTGCACCGATTTCTTTTAGCCTTGCGAGATATCCCCATGACTCATCGTATTGTCATCGTTGGCGGCGGCGCCGGCGGTCTGGAGTTGGCTACCCGTCTGGGTAAGACTCTGGGCAAGCGCGGCACGGCCAGTGTGATGCTGGTCGACGCGAACCTGACCCACATCTGGAAACCGCTGTTGCATGAAGTGGCAGCCGGTTCCCTGAACTCTTCCGAAGACGAACTCAACTATGTTGCCCAGGCAAAATGGAACCACTTCGAGTTCCAGCTGGGGCGCATGAGCGGGCTTGATCGGGCACAGAAGAAAATCCAGCTGGCCGCCACCTATGACGAAGCCGGCCTGGAACTGGTGCCGGCGCGTGAAGTGCCGTACGACTCGCTGGTGATCGCCGTCGGCAGCACCACCAACGATTTCGGCACCCAGGGCGCGGCGCAACATTGCCTGTTCCTCGACACACGCAAACAGGCCGAGCGTTTCCACCAGCAACTGCTCAACCATTACTTGCGCGCGCACGCCGGGCAGACGGATGTGGTGCAGCGGATCAGCGTGGCCATCGTCGGCGCTGGCGCCACGGGCGTCGAGCTGGCCGCCGAACTGCACAACGCCGCGCATGAGCTGGCGGCTTACGGTCTGGACCGGATCAAACCGGAGAACATGCACATCACCTTGATCGAAGCCGGTCCACGGGTGCTGCCAGCATTGCCGGAACGCATTGGCGGGCCTGTACATAAAACCCTGGAGAAACTCGGGGTCAATGTCATGACCAACGCGGCCGTTAGCGAAGTGACCGCCGACAGCCTGATCACCGCCGACGGCAAAGTGATCAACGCCAGCCTGAAAGTCTGGGCCGCCGGGATTCGTGCGCCGGGTTTCCTCAAGGACATCGACGGTCTGGAAACCAACCGCATCAACCAGCTGCAAGTGCTGCCGACCCTGCAAACCACCCGCGACGAGAACATCTTCGCCTTCGGTGACTGCGCGGCCTGCCCGCAACCGGGCACCGATCGCAATGTGCCGCCGCGCGCCCAGGCTGCACATCAGCAGGCGTCGTTGCTGGCCAAATCGCTGAAGCTGCGGATCGAGGGCAAGGCTTTGCCTGTGTACAAGTACACCGATTACGGCTCGTTGATTTCGCTGTCGCGTTTTTCGGCTGTGGGTAACTTGATGGGCAACCTGACCGGCAGCGTGATGCTTGAGGGTTGGTTGGCGCGGATGTTTTATGTGTCGCTGTACCGCATGCACCAGATGGCGCTGTATGGCGCGTTCCGCACGGCGATGTTGATGCTGGGCAGCAAGATTGGTCGCGGGACTGAGCCGCGCCTGAAACTTCACTGATATACATCCCTTGTGGGAGCGAGCCTGCTCGCGAT
>NZ_JAGYFZ010000016.1:0-84115 GCF_019946675.1 Pseudomonas sp. BF-B-15 | reverse complement strand
GTGTTGAATGTTAAGACGCCTTCGCGAGCAAGCTTCGCTCCTACAGATATCCGGCGGCCAATAATTTAAATTGCACACAATTCAATTGCTCGCTATGTTTGCCTCATCTTCTTTCATTCGAGAGTCCGAATCATGAGCGACAACCTGCTGAGCATCCCTTGCACCACCATCAAGGGTGAGAAAAAGACCCTGGCGGATTACGCCGGCAAAGCCGTGCTGGTGGTCAACACCGCGAGCAAATGTGGCTTCACGCCGCAATACAAAGGGCTGGAAGAACTGTGGCAGACCTACAAGGATCAAGGGCTGGTGGTGCTCGGTTTCCCGTGCAACCAGTTCGGCAAGCAGGAGCCGGGCAATGAAGGCGCGATTTCCGAGTTCTGTGAACTGAACTTCGGTGTCAGTTTTCCGCTGTTCAAAAAGATCGACGTTAACGGTGCCGACGCCCACCCGCTGTTCGTGCAACTGAAAAAACGCGCACCGGGTGTTCTGGGTTCTCAGGGCATCAAGTGGAACTTCACCAAATTCCTGATCGGCAAGGACGGCCAACTGGTCAAGCGCTTCGCTCCCGCGACCAAGCCGCAAGACCTCAGCCGCGAGATCGAAGCCCTGCTCAAATGAATACCTTGTCCGTCGATTCCCTGAAGCTCGACAGCCAACTCTGCTTCAAGCTGTACGCCGCTTCCCGGGCGGTGATCCGCGCTTACAAGCCGATGCTCGATCAACTCGGCCTGACGTACCCGCAATACCTGGCGATGCTGGTTTTGTGGGAATGGCAGGAGGCGGCGCCGGAGCAGCCGACGGTCAAGGCGTTGGGCGAGCGCCTGGCGCTGGATTCCGGCACGTTGACGCCGTTGCTCAAGCGACTTGAACAACTGCAACTGGTGCAGCGTCAGCGTTCAGCGCGGGATGAGCGTGAAGTGCACCTGAGCCTGTCGCCCACGGGCAAGGCGCTGCGTGATCAGGTCGGGCCGCTCAAAGCCCGACTGTTGTGTGACAGCGGTGTCGATCTGGATCGCTTGAATGATCTGCGCGAGGGGCTTGACCACTTGTTGGGACAAATCAAAGCACTGTCGTAGCGGGCATCCACAGGTCCAGCAGGGCGGCCAGTTCTTCCCGGCGGAAAGGTTTGGCCAGGTAATCGCTCATGCCCGCCGCACGGCAGCGTTCGCGTTCCTCGGACATGGCGTTGGCGGTCAGGGCGACGATGGGCAATTGCGGCCAGCGACCGCTGCGACGGATTTGCCGACTGGCTTCGTAGCCGTCCATCACCGGCATGTTGCAGTCCATCAGCACCAGATCGAATTCGCTTTGCTCCAGCTGATCCAGAGCCTCGCCACCGTGAGCGGCGACAATCACCTCGCAGCCGAGTTTTCCGAGCATGCCCTTGGCCACCAATTGATTGACCGGATTATCCTCCACCAGCAGCACCCGTCCGCGCCGCTGGGGAGTGAGCGCCTCCAGTCGCGCATCGTTGATGGTGTTGATTTCCGGCTGCAACACTCGCCGCAGTGTCTGGTACAGCGCATTGCGCGCCAAAGGACGGGCCTGTTGTTGTAACGGCGCCAGGGCGCTGGCCTGTTCGCTGGGCATGAAACTGCCGTAAGCGGTCACCAACAGAATCGGTGCGGTACAGGTGGGGCGCAGGCGAAACAGGCATTCCGGGCAATCGGTGATGACCACGTCGGACTTCAGACCAATCATCGCGTCATCGATCGAACGCTGCTGATAGTCGAGCCCCCAACCCGGCAACAGACTCTTCAACAGCTCCGCCAGGCCGCTGCTGGCGGTGGTGATCGCGATCACGTTGCCGTGCAGCGTTGCCGGGGCGAAGGCGCGGGTGTGGCTCGGCAGCGGCAGGTCGGCGCAGAACTGGCTGCCGAAACCGGCTTCCGAGCTGATGGTGAGGCGCCCCTGCATGGCTTCGCAGAGGTTGTAAGTCAGTGCCAGCCCCAGCCCGGTGCCGCCAAACTGTCGGGTAATGCCGGCGCCGGCCTGGGTGAATGGCTGGAAAATCTTGACCTGGGCGTCCTGGGCGATGCCGATGCCAGTGTCGCAGACTTCGATTCTGACGCCGTCTTCGTACGTTGACAGGCGAACATCGACCCGACCGAAACGGGTGAATTTGAGGGCGTTGGACAACAGGTTGCTGACGATCTGCCGGACCCGGGTCGGGTCACCGAGCACCAGCGCCGGGAATGTCGGTTCGATCAGGCACGTCAGTTCGACGCTTGGCGCCGCGTTTTGCGACAGCAGGTTGGCGGTGTCCTCGATCAGCGAACCGAGGTCGAACGGAATGTGTTCGAGTTCGAGCTGACCGGCGTCGAATTTCGACAGGTCGAGAATATCGTTGAGCAACTCCACCAGCACTTTGCCCGAGTCGTGGGCGATGGACAGTTGTTGCTGTTGCTCGGCATTGAGCGGGCCGTCGAGGGACAGCGCGATCATCCCCAGCAAGCCATTGAGGGGTGTGCGGATCTCGTGGCTCATGTTGGCGAGAAATACCGAGCGTGCCTCGGCCATGTCCAGGGCGGTGCTGCGCGCGACTTCCAGTTCCTGGTTGGACTGGCTGAGCCGGCTGTTGATCGCCTTGAGTTCGGCGGTGCGCGCCGACACGATGTTTTCCAGTTGCCCGAGGTAATCGGTCAAACGGTTTTCAGCGTTGCGCCGCTGCTGGATTTCAGTGGCAATGTTCTCGAATTGCTGGTTGGCAACCTTGACCAGCACGCCGATCTCATCGTTTTTATGCCCGCTCGGGTACTCCAGCCAGGTCGGTTCGACACTGCGCGGATCGCGGCTGCTGAGTTCGCGGATAACCCGCACCAGCGGTTTGGTCAGCATCACATAGAACAGCGCCAGCAGGATGCCGGTCAGGATCAGGCTGCGGGCAAAGCCGTTGAGCAGGGTCACTTCGGCCCGACGCAGGAAGCGGTTGCCGAAAGAATAGGTGTCGACTTCCAGGCGCAAGGTGCCGAGGGATTCGTTGGGCAAGTGATCCAGATACAGCCGGTCTTCGAACGCCCGGTTGGCACCGAACAGAAAGTCGCTGATCACCCGATAGCTGCTCTGCGATGGCGGGCGCTTGACGCTGGCCAGCACCGAGCCGTTGTTGTCGGTGAGTTGCGCAGCGATGATCGCCGGTGAACGCAGCAGGCCCAGGGTCAGTTCCTGGGCGAGTTCGGCGTCGATGTTGTAGGCAATGCGCGAAGCGGGGTTATGGCTGATTTCCAGCAAAGACACTATTTCACGGTTGATGGAGGCGTCTTCACTGGCATAATCGATGCCTATTTGCAGCAGGCTGAGCAGCGTACCCAGAATGAAACCGACCAGCACGGTAAGCCGGGCTTGCTTGTAGGACAGCCGGTTGGTGAACTTGATATCCATGGGGTGTCGAACCACTTCCGTTTCCCTTCGCTGCTCAAGCATAGTCGATCATGCATGGATACCGATGTTCTCGCGAGCCCTTGTGCACGGGATGAACACGTCTGTGAATGCTGTATTTCGTCGCTGTAGCGCCATCATTACTGTGAACGTGCCCGAGGAGAAGACGTGGATTCCCGATTGAATGCTTTTCTTGAACGCGCCGATGCCGTTCTGGCCCGTATCGAACCGCTCTTGCCCGCACCTCGGCAAGCCATCGACTGGACGCATTGCCTGGCCGCACGCTGGCAGCGGGAAGGGCGCAGCGGTTTTCTGCTGCCGCTGCAGGTCAGCCTCGATACGCGGCTGTCCGACCTGATCGGTGTTGACCGCCAAGTAGAGCAACTGGGCCGAAACACTCAACAATTCCTCGACGGCATGCCAGCCAACCACGCGTTGCTCTGGGGCTCGCGTGGCACCGGTAAATCGTCGCTGGTGCGCGCGCTGTTGGCCGAACACGCCAAGACCGGTCTGCGACTGATCGAGATCGAACGCGATCACTTGGCCGACTTGCCGCGTGTGGTCGAGCAAATCGCCAAACTGCCCCAACGTTTCGTGCTGTTCTGCGATGACCTGTCGTTCGAGGCGGGCGAGGGCGACTATCGCGTGCTCAAGAGCGTGCTCGACGGTTCTCTCGAACAGGCGCCGGACAACGTTTTGCTGTACGCCACTTCCAACCGTCGCCACCTGGTGCCGGAAAAGGAAAGCGATAACGAAAACTGGAAAAGGGTCGACGGCGAATTGCACCCCAGCGAGGCTGTGGAAGACAAGATCGCGCTGTCGGACCGTTTCGGCCTGTGGTTGTCGTTCTATCCGTTCACGCAGGAACACTTCCTTAATGTGGTCGAGCACTGGATCGGTCAGCTAGCCGACAAGGCCGGCCTGAAGTGGCAGCGTGACGAAGAACTGGACATCCTCGCGGTGCGCTGGGCCACCGGCCGAGGCAATCGCAACGGACGTTGCGCCTATCAATTTGCCCGCTATTGGGTCGGGCTCAAGCTGTTGGAGCACAAGGCATGATCGATTTACAACAAAGCGGCCAAGGCCTCGAAGGCTACGGCATGCTGCACGCGCAGCTGGAATCCTTGCTGGCGGACGAGCGTGATTTCATCGCCAACGCCGCACAGTTTTCCGCGTTCCTGTACAACCAGCTCGACGACTTGAACTGGGCCGGTTTCTACCTCAATCGCAATGAAGAGCTGGTGCTGGGTCCGTTCCAGGGGCAGATCGCCTGCGTGCGCATCCCGTTCGGTCGTGGCGTGTGCGGGACAGCGGCGGCGACGTTGCAGACTCAGTTGGTCGAAGACGTGCACGCCTTTCCCGGGCACATCGCCTGCGACAGCGCGTCGAACAGCGAACTGGTCGTGCCGCTGGTCAAGGACGGTCGCCTGATCGGCGTGCTGGATCTCGACAGCCCGAAACTGGCGCGCTTCACCGAACATGATCAAGCCGGGATTGAAAAGCTGGCGGCCATCTTCCTGCGCCTGACCGACTGCTGATCACGCCCTCAAGCCTGCCTTGGCCAGCAGGCCTGGCGGGTCTACGGCATCGATCTGTTGCGGATCGAGATATCGCTCGGCGTATTGCCGGTAGATTTCGGCGTTGATGAACAGCCTGAACAGTTCCGGGTCGATGTGGGCGTCACGGCACATGGTGGCCATGATGCCCAGTGCTTCGCTCAACGGCTTGGCTTTCTTGTAGGGACGATCGGCGGCGGTCAGCGCTTCGAAAATATCGGCAATCGCCATCATCCGCGCCGGCAGGCTCATTTCCTCGCGCTTCAACTGTTTTGGATAACCGGTGCCGTCCATTTTTTCGTGGTGGCCGCCGGCAATTTCCGCGACGTTGTTGAGGTGGCCGGGGAAGGGCAGGTGGCTGAGCATCAGGATCGTCTGCACCATGTGGTGATTGATGATGTAACGCTCCTCGCGCGTCAACGTGCCTCGGGCGATGCTCAGGTTGTAGAGTTCGCCCCGGTTGTACTTGTAGCGGGGCACATCGAGTTTGAAACCCCAGGGATTGTCTTCCGGCATCAGCTCGCCTTCGGCGCGTTCGAACAGGTGCTCCGGTTTGTCCGCCA
The DNA here is from genome assembly GCF_019946675.1 of Pseudomonas sp. BF-B-15. NCBI lineage: Bacteria > Pseudomonadati > Pseudomonadota > Gammaproteobacteria > Pseudomonadales > Pseudomonadaceae > Pseudomonas > Pseudomonas sp. BF-B-15. Next base: position 78,618 of record NZ_JAGYFZ010000016.1, on the reverse strand, counting down.
GCAGCGGCTCGCTGACCGGCAGGGTTGGCGCCGATGTTCGCGCCTGACGCCGGTTCTCTTCCCAGGAAACGCCCAGCCGGTCATCAAGGGTTCGGGTCCAGGTGCGCTGGGCCAGGTTGCGCAGGCGTTGCAAATCGGACTCGGCCATCGCCTCGCCGCCCAGATTGCAGCGGGCAACAAACGCGAAATCATCGTCCAGCGCCGCCAGAGTGGCATCGCGCAGTTCCGCCAGGTGCTGCTCGTCACCGCCCAGGGCAACGGCTTGCCAGTAGCTGATCCAGGCATCGCGCTTGAGCACTTCGAAGCGGGTGCGGATTTCGTGGATACGGTCGTTCAGGGTTTCCAGCTTGGTGGCTTTATCGACCACGTACTCCGGCGTAGTGACCTTGCCGCAGTCATGTAGCCAGGCGGCGATGTGCAGCGCTTCCCACTCGTCCTCGGTCGGTTGATAACTGCTGAAGGCCGGGTCCTGACTCGCCGCGGCAGCCTGGGCGAGCATCAACGTCAGCGCCGGCACTCGCTGACAATGGCCGCCGGTGTAAGGGCTTTTCGCGTCGATGGCACCGGCCAGCAGTTGAATGAACGCGTCCAGCAGCTGTTTTTGTTTGGCTTGCAGGCGCTGACTTTCGATACTCACGGCGGCCGCGCCGGACACAGCCTGAAGGAACGCGATACGGTCCGGACGAAGCTTTTCCAGATCACTTTGATCGCCGCTGTCCGCCAGCAACAGGACCAGCAGGCCCACGGTTTCGTTATGGCGATTGTGCAGGCGGATACCGATCAGATGCACCCGCGGGCATTCCATCGTCAGCAACACTTTCTGCAAATCCCCCACCTGTTCGAAACCGAGGCTGGTGACCACGTTGTCGGCATGCGACAGCTGCTGTAGCCAGGCAGGGCTCTGTGGGTCCTGGAGTTCATGGCTGCGAATGTCGAACGCGGGCAATGCCTGTGAAATGTCGTTGATGACCAGGCCATGAGGTGTCATGCGATCGCCGTCATTTTCCCGCAGATAGATCAGGCCCGCCTGGGCCTGTCCGATTTTCACGGTTTCGAACAACACCCTTTCCAGCAAGGGGGCAAACCGGGTCTCGGCGCTCAGGCTGTCGGTGATCCGGAAAAAACTCGCCAGGGTGTCTTTCATGCGCGCCATCGACACGCTCAGTTGGTCGACTTCGAGTACCGGAGAGCGACGGGAGGCCGGAAATTTGAAATTGAAACTGCGAATCGCATCGGCTTCCTGCACCAGAGCACGCAGGGGGGTGACCAGAATTCTGGAGGTCAACCAGCCCAAGGGCAGGCACAAAAGCAACGTGGCCAGCGTAATCAGCGCGCCCTGCCAACGCATGCGGTAAGCATCGGCGAGCAATTCGTCTTCCGGTACCAGCAGCGCCAGTTGCAGCCCCTGCGGACCACCTTCCTGCATGCTGCTGCGGGCAACGATCCACTGCCGGCCGGCGGCCCTCAGCCGATTGCCTGTTGGCGGGTTGTTCAGCAATGCGCCGAGGCCGGGACTCAGGTCGGCAGCCTTGCTCAAGCGTGCGGTCTGATCGTCGACGATCAGTTTGTTGCTGTCGGGGTATGCGATGGCATTGCCCTGGGCATCGAACAGCACGATTTCGGTATTGGGGGTTACAACGTGCTTGGCCAGCGTCGCGGACAGTTCCGCCAGGGTCAGGTCGGCGCCCATGATGGCGTGCTCGCCGCTGCGCCGGGCGAGGGTGGTGCCGACATTGCGGGTGGAGAAAAAGAGGTAGGGCTCGGTGGTGATCTGATCGCTGTCGCCGCGAGCGCTGGAGTACCAGGCGCGGGTGCGCGGATCGTAGGTGTCGTCGGGGTTGTCGTGACGGCTGAGGAGGTTCAGGTCCTGATCGAAAAACAATGACTGGGAATGCACCGGGCCGCGGTTCTGCTCGATGCTCCAGACTTGATAAACCGCCTTGTCCGGGGCCTTGAGCAGCGCTTTCAGGGCGGCGGTTCGCAAGGGGCGAACCATGAAGAAATCACCGTTGTCGTAGCCCAGATACAGCGAGGCCAGGTCAGGATTGTCCTTGAGCGACTGGCTGAAGGGTTTGAGCAATGCCAGGCGCTGTTCCAGGTCAGGCGCCTGCGCCGCCGGGTTGAACACCAACAGGCTCAACAGATGGCGAATGGGCCCATAGGTGGCGTGCAGGTCCAGGCGGACATCCTGCTCGATGCGCTCGAAGAGCTTCTCACTGCTGGACAGAATGATTTGCGTGGTTTGCCCATAGTTGAAAATGCCCAGCACCACGCCAGTCAGCAGCAACAGGAAGGTGAACATCACGCTGATATGGACGTGCAGGGGAAACCGTCGTTGATCCGGGCGCAGTGGGCTGGTCATTGCGGGGTCTCTCCATGATGTTTAACACACTGCTCAGCGACCAAGCATAGTTAAGGCTCCGTCATTCTGCTTTTGTCGTTTTGTCCAATTTGTTGCTGCAATGCCTGCTCCAGTTCAAGCATGGCGCGCTCCATGGCTTTGCAGCATTGCGCCACTTCTTCGTGATGGAAGACGCCATGGCAGACCTGCTCAAGCGCCTCGCAGCTGCCCATCAAACGGGTGGCCTGGACAATGCGCGCGGCGCCCTTGATTTTGTGGGCGACGTCGAGAAAAGCCCGCGGGTCTTTTGATCGGGATAATGCCCGAAGCGCTTGCAGGTCCTGGCGGTTACTGCTCTGCAGCTCGGTCAACAATCGCCTGTCCATCACGGGATTGCCACCGGTCAACAGGTGCAGCCCTTGCAGGCTGAAGGCGGGATCGCGAACGGGCGGTTTGATACCGGCCACCCATTCGCTTAACGCGCTCAGCGTCAGTGGCTTGAACAGGCAATCGTCCATCCCGGCTTGTTTGCAGCGCAGTAGCTCTTCGGGCTGTGCGTTGGCGGTGAAGCCGAGCACGGTGCAGGGCGGTCGTTTCGAATGCTGTTCATGGCGGCGAATGGCGCGGGTCAGCTCGTATCCGTTCATGATCGGCATGTTGGAATCGACAATCACCAGATCGAACAGCCCGTTTTTCCACGCTTCCAGTCCAGCTTCGCCGTCTTCTGCGACGCTGAATCGATGCCCCAGAAACTCCAGTTGCTGACACATCAGCAAGCGATTGGCCGGGTGATCGTCGACCACCAGAACGTTCAAGGGCGTCGTCGTGTGGATGGGCACTTCGGCAGCTTTCGGCACCTGTTCGACGGGCACTGTGGCCAGGTGCAGCGAAACCTGAACCTGCGTACCTACCCCCGGCTGGCTGCTCAAATGCAGGCTGCCGCCCATCATTTCGCACAGGCTTCGGCTGATCACCAGACCCAACCCGGCGCCGCCTCTGCCGGCCTGCCCTTGGTCATTGGCCTGGGCGAAAGGTTCGAACAGGCGTTGCTGATCCTGTTCGCTGATGCCGATGCCGCTGTCCTCAACCAGCAACAGCATCCGGATGTGCCCGGGCTCGGTGCCCGGGAGCAACTCAACGGTGATTCTGACCTCGCCTTGCTCGGTGAATTTAATGGCGTTGCTGACCAGATTCGACAGCACCTGCTTGAAACGCATTGGGTCCAGCAGGACACCGACGGGCGGGTTGGCCGGGTTGAACTCAAGTCGCAGATCGAGGTTTTTCTGGCGGGCCAGCCCATCGAAGATCCTTGCAACCGAGCCGATGATTTCAAGCGGATTGACGTGTTGCGGGCTCAGGCTCAAGCGCCCGGATTCGATGCGGGCGATGTCGAGAATGTCCCCGATCAGTGCCAGCAGGTCCTTCGCCGAGTTGTACGCCACGTCGATGGCCGGGCGATCCGGATGGTTGCGATCGATCCGCCTCAGCGTCAGTTCGAGCATGCCGATGACGGCATTCATCGGGGTGCGGATCTCATGGCTCATGGTCGCCAGGAACGTGCTTTTGGCCCGGTTGGCTTCATCGGCGCGATCTTTCGCGCAGCGCAGCTCGTCGAACAGTTGCCGCCGTTCACGCAATTGATCGTTCAACGCACGCTCAGCCGCCTGGCGTTGTTTTATCTGGCGACGCATGTAAGCGTTCCACGCCGCGGAAATCAGCAGCAGCACGCCGGCACCGATAACGATCTGATAGAACAATCGCTGGTAGTTGCGCCAGGTACTTTGCGATGAAGCCGAATAGCCACGCCAGCGGCTGTTGATGATGCCGAGCTCTTCCGGCGCGATGCTCAGCAGCGCCTTGTTGAGGATGGCGTTGAGTTCTTTGGCGTCTTGCCCGGTCGCCAGCGAGAACGCGGCCTGGCGGGTGCCGATGGTGGTGCTGATCTGAAGCGTGTGTTCAAAGAGACGCGATGACATGAAGTAGTTGGCGATCACCAGTGAGTTCACCGCACCTTCGGCTTTGCCTTCGGCGAGCAACTCAACCGCGCTGAACGTGTCTGGCGTCTCTATCAGCTTGATTCGCGGGAACTCCCGACGCAGGTAATCCACCAGTGGATTGCCTTGGGCGATGGTCAGGCGCTTGCCTTGCAGTTGCTCAAGGTTGGTCGGGCTGTCGGCGGCTTTGCGCGTCAGCAACACAAAGGAGTTTTGCAGATAGGGACGGGTGAAGTTCAGGATCGTTTCACGTTCATCGCTGGGGAGCAGGGCAGCAATCACGTCGGCCTGATGGTCTTTGATCTGTTTGATCATCTCGTCATCGCTTCGGCTGCGTCGGATGTCGAAGCGCAGGCCGGTACGCAATCTGATCAGTTCGAGCAGGTCTGCGGTAACGCCGCGAAAGTTGCCATCGCTGTCGAAAAACGTCAGCGGCGCATAGGCCTCATTGACCACCACGCGCACCACCGGATGTTGTGCGAGCCAGCGTTCTTCGAGGTGGGTGAGCTGCAGTTTCTGGTCGGTGAGCAGGATGTCGCTGCCGGCACTCCAGCGTTCGGCAATGTTTTCCCGCTCACTGGCGGGGATGGCCATGAGCATCGCGTTGATGATTGCGAGCAGTTCCGGGTTGTCTTTGTGCACGGCAAAACTGAATCCGTGGGCCTCGTGTTTGCCGAAGTTGGCCATGCGGATATTGTTCAGGTAACCCTTGTTGATCATGTAGTGGGTCGAGATGGTGTCGCCGAGGAAGACGTCAGCCTGGTCGAAAGCCACGGCATTGATTGCATTCTGATAGGACGGGTAAGACGTGATAACGGCTTTGGGATACAGGGCCCGGACTTCCTCCAGCGGCAAATAGTGATACACCATGCTCAACCGCAGACCGGCGAGGCCGTCGGTCAGGGATCGGGTTTCTCCTTCCCGTGTCACCAGAACCGGCTGGTCCACGGCGTAGGGGGTTGAAAGCACGATATCGGCGTTATGAGCCTCGAATCCATTGGCGGTGCCGAGCAGATCGACCTCGCCTTTTTCGAGCGCCTTGATCGCAGCCCCTCGGGACGCGAAGCGCTGCACCTTGATCGGCAAACCGATGGCCTTGCCGAGGAGGCCCGCATAATCGGCGGTGAAACCTTCGTAATCCTGGCCGCTGACGGTCAGGTCGAAAGGTGGGTAGTCCGGCGCTGACGTGCCGAGAATCAGCTGCCGTTTACTGGTGATCCATTGTTGTTGTGCTTGATCCAGTTGGACGTCCAGGTGTCCGGCCGTTGAGCGACTGAGCAGGTTGTAGTGCTCGCTGGCAGGCTGTGCGGCAAGCACCGAAGAGGTCAGGCATACGGCGGCCATGAGTAGCAGATAATCCTTTATGCGACTGGGCATCCTGTGTCTCACACCAATGCGTTACGTTTTGCCATCTCGATGAGTTCAACCAGGGATTTGGCTCTGAGTTTTTGCATGAGTCTTTTTTTGTAGGTGCTCACAGTCTTGTTGCTGAGAAACATGCCTTTGGCAATTTCCTTGTTGGTGCGGCCCTGGGCAAAAAGTTGCAACACCATCAGCTCTCGGTCGTTGACTGACTTGAACAGTTCCAGTTCTGCACAGCGCACCTCATCGCCGCGAACAGGATTCAGGGCCTGGCTCGGGAAGTAGTTGTAACCGGACAATACTGCTTTGATAGCACTCACCAGTTCACTCAGGTCTTCCTGTTTGCATACATAACCTGAAGCACCGGACTGCATGCAGCGAATACCGAAAAGTGTCGGGCATTGTGCAGTTAATACCAGTGTTTTCAGGGGGGTACTCATCGCGTTGAAGCGGGCGAGAACTTCGAGGCCATCCAGTTTCGGAATGCTGATATCGAGAATGACCAGATCGGGCATGCATTCGCGAACCATCTGCATGGCATCGACCCCATTGTCGGTTTCGCCGACGACTTTGTAGCCTTCGTGCTCCAGCAACATTCGGACGGCGAGACGGATGACGGGGTGATCGTCGACAATAAAAACGGAGTTCATAATCAAATCCCATACGAGCTCTAATAAAGCGCGCACCTTAGCTCAGATAGTTGAGGGGACGCATGAACTGACAGACCTCAAGCAGCAATATAGGAATAATCCTACAAGCGAATAGGAAAGGGGCTACGAATCAACTAGGTTTTTAATGAAGATGGCTGGGAGTTGCGTGTGGTCAGTCAGTCTGTTGGGAGTTTTTATTTGTTGTTTTCAAGTTGTGTATCGAAAAGCAGTTATCGCACTTGTGCTGTTTTTATAATGAGGCCAAGGTCAATAAGTTTCTGAATTCGGATTGTTTCAAGGGTTTGATCAAATAACCAAGTAAGGGTAGCCCCCGCTCGTTGGCTGTTTTCTCAATTTCATCAAGTTCTGTACAACTCAGGCTGCTTAACAGTATGGCCTGCCTGATCATTCCTCGATGACTGGCGAACTGGACAAGATCAAGTCCGGGAAGGTCGGGCAAACATTGATCGCACAATAGAATATCGAACGGTTGCACAGCCCTGAACATTTGCTGCAACGCGCCTTTGGCACTGTCGGTGGTGGTCACTTGAGTGAAGCCGTAACTTTCAAGCAGGTACTGAGTTGCCCTGAGTTGAAAGGGATGATCTTCCACCAGCAGGATGCGCAGGTCGTCTTTGAACATGGAGTTACTCACGCTTCGTCTCTGGGACGCGTGATTATTTCGCGAGTATTCCGAGTAATCGATCAGCTTGCTCGACGTGAGGTGTAGGGCGATTCAGCGAGCGTTGAGTGCACTTGGGCGTTGGGAGGCTGATCAGCCATTTCAGGCGGCGTAATGGCTGATCAACCTGCTCTCGTCAGTGGCTCGAACGACCGGTCATCTCCAGGGCCATTTCGCTGGCATAGCTGTCGGTCATGCCGGCGATGAAGTCAATCATACGCAGGAACGACGTGTGCAATGGACCGTGAGGGTCTGGCGCGTTGTTACCCAGCAAATCGAGGATGCGACGGCTCTTGAACGAAGGCGCCCGCCCGTTGTGCTGTTCCAGGGCTGCGCCGCAGAAGGCGTTGAGCAGGATTTCCAGCGTGGTATAGGCACCGATTTCGTGCAGCGTCTTGCGCTTGTCCTGAAAGATTTTCTTGCGCGCCATGTCCTTGGCATTCAGTACGCAACGTTTGGCCGGACCGTGCATGTGCTCCACCAGATCACCGGGCAGTGTACCGGCCAGCAATGCATCCTGTTGCTCGACAAAAGCGCGGGCGGCGGCGTTGGTCAGGTGTTCGATGGCTTTGCCGCGCAGGATCGCCAGTTTGCGTCGGCGCGAGTCACTCGGGCCGAGCAGGCGATAGGTTTCCGGCAGATCGTCGCCGACCAGGTCCAGCAACAGGGACTCGACTTCAGCGTACTCCAGCAACTCCATTTCCAGACCGTCTTCCAGATCGATCAGCGCGTAGCAGATGTCATCGGCGGCCTCCATCAGATAGACCAGCGGATGGCGGGCCCAGCGCTGCTCTTCGAGTTGCGGCAGGCCGAGTTTATGGGCGATCTGCTCCAGCAGCGGCAACTCACTCTGATAGCAGCCGAATTTGTGCTTCTTGTAACCCAGCGAATCGGCGTGCATGGCCGTCCATGGGTATTTCAGGTAAGTGCCCAGCGTGGCGTAGGTCAGCCGGGTACCGCCATCGAACTGATGGTACTCAAGTTGGGTGAGCACCCGGAAACCTTGGGCGTTGCCTTCGAAGTTGAGGAAGTCATTGCGTTCGGCTTCGCTCATTGCATCCAGCCAGCCGCGGCCGGCAGCCTGTTGGAACCAGTGACGGATCGCGTCTTCGCCGGAGTGGCCGAAGGGCGGATTGCCGATGTCGTGGGCCAGGCAAGCGGATTGCACCACCATGCCCAGGTCACTGGGTTCGCACCAGTCGGGCAGGGCGCTGCGGATGGTTTCACCGACACGCATGCCCAGCGAGCGGCCGACGCAACTGACCTCCAGCGAGTGGGTCAGGCGCGTGTGGATGTGATCGTTGCTGGTGACCGGATGCACCTGGGTCTTGCGTCCGAGGCGGCGAAACGCTCCCGAGAAAATGATGCGGTCGTGGTCTTTGTGGAACGGGCTGCGGCCGAGTTCTTCCGGGCTGTGCAGCGGCTTTCCGAGGCGTTCGCGGGTAAGCAGGGTTTGCCAATCCAAGGCTGATTCTCTCCGTCAGGTGACTGATGCCTTAAGCTTCCCGGTTCGCGTCAGGACCTGCAAGCGGAACTACAGCCCCGCAGCGTCGATGTCGATGAGCAGCAGTCGCTCGCCGTTGGCGAAAAATTGCCCGGCGGTGAGGCAGTACTGGTTGCTGGTGGCGTCGCGGTAAGTGTTGGAAAGCGTCAGTCGGCGCTCATCCCAACCCTCCGCCAGCAAATGATAAAAGTACGGACGCCATGACCAGTTATGGCCCAGGTAGCGATCGTCGGCTTCCCAGCCGCTGTTGCGCCATTCGAGGTTGGGTGTCAGTTGGGTGCCGTGGCGGTCGCATTGATAGAAACGCAAGAGCCAGGGAAAGGCGTCCAATTGTGGCAATGCGCTGAGCGGTGCGCTGGTCTGGGCCCAGGCTTGCAGAATCGCCATCAGCTCGCAAAGTTGCTGGCGCATGATCATCAGGCGACCGCGCTCAGCCAGTTTCTGCTGTACATAGCGCTGACGCAGCTGGGCGAAGCGCTCGACGAAGGCGTCGGTGGCGAAGAAGTCTGCTTGCGCGCGGGCAAACAGAAAACCCTGCACATAACGCGATCCGCACTCCAGGGCAAAATTCAGTTGAGCGTCGGTTTCCACCCCTTCGGCAATGATCCAGCACCCGGTTTTCTCCGCCATTTGCGCCAGGGCCTTGACCACGTCGCTGCTGGGGCCGCCCAACGCCGCGGCCTGGAACAGCCGCATGTCGAGCTTGAGAATGTCCGGTTGCAGGGCCAGCACGCGATCAAGCTGTGAGTAACCGGCACCGAAATCATCGATGGCGATTCGCGCGCCGGCGTGTCGGTATCGCGCCACCACGTCGGCCAGACGCTGGATGTCACCGCCCAGTTCAGTGATCTCGAACACGATTCGCTGCGGGTCGACGCCGTGCCGGTTCAATTGCTTGAGGCTCGGCAGTGCCTGGTCCGCGCGCAAGCGACTGATCCAGCGCGGTGACATGTTCAGGCTGAGAAACCACTCCGGGGGCGCTTCATGCAAACGGCTCAGGGCGTTATCGCGGATCTGGCGGTCCAGGCGACGCAGGGCGATGGCGGGTGTTCTCGGGTCGGCGAACAGTGGACCCACCGAGGCCAATTGACCGTCGGCCTGACGCAGTCGGCCCAGTGCTTCGACGCCGGCGATACGGCCGGTGGCGGTATCGATGAACGGCTGAAAGCAGGCGAGCGGTTGCCCGTCGATCACGAGGCCTCCTTAGTAAGGTCTTGTTTTTGGATTAAACCTGATGCCGGGTAGGCGCGCAGGTTTGAACCCCTCGATAAAGAGGTTCATCCCGGAGATGTTGCAAGAATGCAGCCAGCTAGTGGCTTCAGTGTTTGGGCGAGTTGCCTTGCAGGATCAGCTTGATCAGCGGCCCCAGCGTGGTGCCTAGCCGAACCAGTCGAGTCAGGCTGCTGACGCCACCGCTCTTGGCGCCCTTGCCGGTCAAAAAGCCCAGCAGGGTCACGGCCGCTACGCCCCAGAGCGGGGCGTGCTTGATGCCGAAGCCGTCTTGCAGGTTTTGTGTCATCCCGCGCACACGTTGCAAGGGTTGCAGCAGTTGCGCGGATTCGTGACGGATTTCCTGGCGATGCATCTCCATGCGCAGACGGATCAGCGCCTTGCGCATTTCCGTGCGCGAGCTGTTGTGAGGCAGTTCAGGCAGGCTCATGGCAGCAGGCGCTCCCGATCGTTGGCCAGTTCTTCCAGGGTGCCATTGAAGGGCGAGGACTCATCGAAAATCGCTGCTCTCAAGCGCATCGCGCAGAAGATGGCCGCGAGGGTGTAGAACACGCAGAGCCCGATGATGGCGGGCAGGCGATAGGTGTCCCAAAACAGGATCAACACCAGCGTCGACAACCCCACCAGCAACAGCAAGGCAAACACCAGCGCCAGGCCTGCGAACAGCAGCAGGCTGACGGTGCGGGCTTTTTGTTCCTGCAATTCGATGCCGAACAGTTCGACATGGCTGTGCAGCAGTCCAAGGAAAGCGGCACCCAAGCGCCGCGATGAGGAGCTTGGGCCCGTCTCGGACGAGCCGGATTCACCGATCGCCATAATCAGCGCCGTGTTGCCAGCAGACCGATCAGGAAACCCACGCCGGCCGCGATCCCGACCGATTGCCATGGGTTGGCCTGAACATAGTCTTCAGTGGCGGTGACGGCGGCCTTGCCGCGTTCGCGCAGGGAGTCTTCAGTCAGTTTCAAGGTTTCGCGTGCCCGCAGCAGGCTGTCGTGGATCTGTTCGCGCAACTCATCCGCCTGATCACCGGCCAATGTGGCGGTGTGTTCCAGCAACCGCTCGGTGTCGCTGACCAGGGTCTGGAAGTCGTTCATCAGGATTTCTTGAGCAGTCTTTGCCTTGATGCTGGCCATTGGTGATCTCCGTAAGTGGCTTCTGTTGCGTTCGAGTATGAGCCTTGCGCGAAGGTTCAGTACAAATGACTGGTACAACTTTTGCTATGTCGTGGTGCGTCAGCCTGCGTGTTTGCGCTGTTGCTGGGCAAGAATCGAGCAAAACCTTATCTCAAATAATGAAACCTCGCGCAAAGGTTCCAACCTTGTGCGCCAAAGTGACTCATCGGGATCAATGGACTGATCCGGCGAAGTTGCAACTTGGTGCATGAATTGTCTGCGCGAACTGCTTTGGTGCTTTTTTAGCCTTCAGGTCTGCCAACTCCATGGAAAATCTGCAAAGCGCTGTGGACAGTCTGGTCCATAGCTCCAACACGTTGTTCATTCTGATCGGTGCAGTCATGGTCTTGGCCATGCACGCCGGTTTTGCCTTTCTCGAAGTCGGCACGGTTCGACAGAAGAATCAGGTTAACGCCTTGTCGAAGATCCTCAGCGACTTCGCCATTTCGACCCTTGCCTACTTCTTTATAGGCTATTGGATTTCCTACGGGGTCACCTTCATGCAACCGGCGGCGGTGATCAATGCCGATCATGGCTATGGCCTGGTGAAGTTTTTCTTTCTGCTGACGTTCGCCGCAGCCATACCGGCAATCATTTCCGGCGGCATCGCCGAGCGCGCCCGGTTCGTTCCGCAGTTGTGTGCGACGGCGTTGATCGTGGCGTTCATCTATCCCTTTTTCGAGGGCATGATCTGGAATGGCAACTTTGGCTTGCAGGCCTGGTTGCTGGCGCGCTTTGGTGCCAGCTTCCATGATTTCGCCGGTTCGGTGGTAGTCCATGCCATGGGCGGCTGGCTGGCGCTGGCAGCGGTGTTGTTGCTCGGGCCGAGGCAAGGTCGCTATCGCGAGGGACGCCTGGTGGCGTTCGCACCGTCGAGCATTCCCTTCCTGGCCCTGGGCTCGTGGATTCTCATTGTGGGCTGGTTCGGTTTTAACGTGATGAGTGCGCAAACCCTGCAGGGTGTCAGCGGGTTGGTCGCGGTGAACTCGCTGATGGCCATGGTGGGCGGCACCGTGGCAGCGCTGATCGTCGGGCGCAATGACCCGGGCTTTCTGCATAACGGCCCGCTGGCCGGACTGGTGGCGATCTGCGCCGGTTCCGATCTGATGCACCCGGTCGGCGCGCTCGTGACCGGCGCCATCGCCGGGGCGCTGTTTGTCTGGTGCTTTACCGCTGCGCAAGGCAAATGGCACATCGATGACGTATTGGGTGTCTGGCCGTTGCACGGTCTGTGCGGTGTCTGGGGCGGGATCGCCTGTGGCATTTTCGGTCAGAGTGCACTGGGTGGCCTGGGTGGGGTGAGCCTGGTCAGTCAGTTGATCGGAACCTCCCTCGGGGTGGTCGTGGCGCTGGCCGGCGGCTTTACCGTGTATGGCGTGATCAAGGCGTTCCATGGCCTGCGCCTGAGTCAGGAAGAAGAGTATTACGGCGCGGACCTGTCGGTGCACAAGATAGGCGCCGTGAGCCAGGACTGAGTCAGGTTTCTTCATCGTCGGCACCGGGATAAAAACCGTGCAGCAGGCGATAGCGGTCATGCCGTATCTGGTCGGCCCGCTCTTGAACCTGATGCGCGGGTATACCCAGCATGATCAACGCGTGGGAGGCGAGCATCAGGCTCGACTCCAGCAATTCGGGCACGACTTCGCTGGCGCCGGCTGCTTTCAACTCGGCCAGTTGGCTGTCGTCCCGAGTGCGTACCAGGATTGGAACGGTCGAGTTTAATCGGCGCGCCTCCTGGAGAATCAGTAACGCGATATCGGCCTGGTCCACGGCAATCACCAGCAGCCTGGCGCGCGCCAGTCCTACCGCCAGCAGCAGTTCACCGCGTCGTGAGTCGCCATAGTGCACACAGGTTTCACCTACGGCGGCTTCCTGGACACGCACCGGATCGGTGTCCAGCGCGATATAGGGCTGCAGCGCATTGCGCAGCGCTCGCCCGATCGACTGACCGACGCGACCATAGCCACAGATCACCACATGGCTGTGCAGTCCGGCGTTCAGCGCGCTTATTTCGTCGAGCTTGGCTTCTTCGTTGGGCTTGCGGTGCAGACGCGTTGCGATGCGGGGCGCCGAACGCAGCAACAGTGGCGTCAGCAGCATCGAGCAGAAAGTCGCGGCCAGCAGCAGTCCGCCGAGGTCGGCGGGCATCATTTTGTTTTGTTGCATCAGGGCCATCAGCGCAAAACAGAACTCGCCGCCCTGGGCCAAAGCCAGGCCGCTGCGCCAGGCGGTTTCGACATCGCTGCCGCGCCATTTGACCAGCAGCGCGACCACGCAGCCTTTGATCAGCAGCAAACCGAGGGTCAGACCGAGGATCAGCAGGCCGTGGCTGGCAAACAACTGCAGGTCGATCAACATGCCGATGCTGACGAAAAACACCCCGAGCAGAATGTCGCGGAACGGACGGATATCGGCCTCGATTTGATGGCGGTAATGACTTTCCCCCAGCAGCATGCCGGCGAGAAACGCCCCCAGGGCAGGGGAGAGACCGAGCAGGTGAGTCAGCCAGGCGGTCAGCAGCACAATGACCAGCGCCAGCAGCACAAACAGCTCGGCGGAGCGGGCCGCCGCCACTTCATGGAACAGCCGCGGCAGCAACCAGCGACTGGTCAGCAATAGCCCGACGAACAGCACAACGGTCTTGCCGAGCGTCACAGGTAACGCCCAGTACCAGGCCTGATCGCTGTTCCCGGCGAACACCGGCACCAGGGTCAGCAGCAACACCGCCACGACGTCCTGGAACAGCAACACCGCAATGGCGTTCTGGCCGTGGCTGCTGAAAATCTCGCCGAGACTGCCCAGCTCCTTGCTGACAATGGCGGTGGACGACAGCGACAGACCTGCACCGAGCAGCAGCGCAGGGGTTACCGACATGCCGAGCAACATCAGCACCCCCCCAAGCAATGTCGCGGTGACCAGTACTTGCAGGCCGCCCAGCCGAAACACCACGTGGCGCAACGCGAGCATTTTCGTCAGGGAAAACTCCAGTCCGAGGGAGAACAGCAGGAACACCACGCCCAGCTCGGCGAGGTCGGGCAACTCCTCGCTTTCATTGACCCAGTTGAACGCGGTCGGTCCGATCATCAACCCCACGCACAGATAGCCCAGCACCGGTGGCAGGCGCAGGCGCTGGAACAGTGCAATAACCACCAGAGAGGAGGCGAGGATGATCAACAGGTTGGCGAACACAAAAAACTCCGGTCAAGGTGCGAGTTACTCAAGCGTAGAGGCAAAAAAAGCCGCGAGCATCGCGCAAGTGACATTGCGCTTGAGTGATTTGAGTCAGGGAGTTGCCGAAAACTTTGGAAATGCGTCGTTGCCAAGGCGCCTGAGTCATTGGCTCGACTGCTTCTTATAGCGGGCCTAGAATAAACGCTCACTTTACCGGGTTGTGTGCTCATGCCTCCTGAATGTCAGCTTTTCGGCACCCTTGGGTGCCATCTCTGCGAAGTGGCCGAAGCCATAGTGATGGAATTTGTCGAGCACGGTCTGCTGGTCGAGCTGGTGGATATCGCTGACGATGAATCATGGTTCGAAGCCTACAGCCTGCGCATTCCGGTGTTACGGCGAGTCGATACCGGCGCTGAGCTGGGTTGGCCATTCAGTGCCGACCAGGTCGTGGCGTTCCTGCGCTGACCTCGATATTTTTCTCGATTCCCATCTGTCGCTGTTCTCGTTTCGGTCATTGGCGAAATGCAGGTTATTCGGTTACTGTATGTGCATACAGTTATTCCGATCACCTGTCGTGTTCTCTTTATTGCGGATTCAGGCAGGCGATCCCGGAAGTCAGAGGGATGAATCTTGGTCAATGTCGAACAGTTGAAGAACAGCGTGAACCGGATGTCGGTGGACGTAGTGCGTGAGGCCGTCCACGAGTTGCGTCTGGATGGCCTGGTCACGGAAGGAAAAACGCCGTTCAACAAGCTGCATTTCAATACCTGTTTCGCTGAAATCGAAGCATTGTTCCAGCGCGCGGGTTATCACCGGCAGCTGGACGTCGTGGGCTATCAGGGCTTGTTGTACGCACTTTACGATCCGGGTCGCTGGGAGGCGGTCGATGTGTTGCGCTGGCTCAAGGAGTTCACTGAAGCGGCGGCGCGCACGCAGTCGATTCCGGCCTGAGGATTCTCTGCTAGGTTCGGTCCGGCCTCTGTTGGATAATGCCGCCCTGCATTGAGGGTCAGAACTTCCGTATGTCCACTTCATCTTTTTCTGCTGCGCACAGCCAGGCCAGTACGCTCTACTTGCCGCCAGGCCCGTGGCAGACCGTACTTGAATGCCTTTGCGAGCACTTCAGTGCCATCGGTCGCGAGCAATGGCTGGACCGAATCGCCCGTGGTCGGGTCCTCGATGGGCACGGTACGCCAATCGCCCTTGATCTTCCTTACAAGGAAGGCCTGCGGATTCACTACTTTCGGGAAGTGCCGGACGAAAAGCCGATCCCTGTGGTCGAGTCGATTCTGTACGCGGACGAGCACCTGGTGGTGGCTGACAAGCCGCATTTCCTGCCTGTGACGCCAGCGGGTGAATATGTCGAGCAGACGCTGCTACGACGGTTGATCCGTCGGCTGGATAACCCGCACCTGGTGCCGTTGCATCGCATTGATCGGCATACGGCGGGGCTGGTGCTGTTTTCAGCCAATCCTCAGAGCCGTTCCGCGTATCAGTCGTTGTTTCCAACGCGGCAGATCGAAAAGCGCTACGAGGCTATTGCCAGGGCATTGCCGGAACTGACCTTTCCCTTGGTCCACAAGAGTCGGCTCGTTGATGGCGAGCCTTTCTTTCGTATGCAAGAGGGGCCGGGCGCCAGCAATACCGAGACGGCCGTCGAGGTCAGGGAGAAGAACGGCGATCTCTGGCGATATGCGCTTTACCCGGTGACAGGCAAGAAGCATCAGTTGCGGGTGCACATGACGGCTTTGGGGGCCAGCATCTGCAATGACCCGTTCTATCCGCAAGTGCTCAAGGATGTCGAAGACGACTATGCCAATCCGTTGAAGTTGCTCGCACAAGGGCTTCGGTTTGTGGACCCGGTCACGGGTGAGGAAAGAGACTTCGAAAGCGCTATCACCCTGCAATGGTGATGGCTGTTTTTCAGCCATGAAAAAGCCCGCATAAAGCGGGCTTTTCTGTATCCGGTTGGTGCCGCAAAGATTACAGCTCTTTGACGGTACGAACTTGATCCTTGTTGACGCGGGTTTGTTTGCCGTCCAACTGTTCAAATTCGTAGAAACCCGATTCCTTATCGTATTTTGGCGAGTCGACAGCCTGGATTTCGCGACCGTCATTCAAGGTGATCACTGCAGGCGATGCGCAACCGGCAAGGGTAGCGAGGCCGAGTGCGAGCATGAAAGCGGCGAGGGTCCGTTGAGTCATGAGTGTGTCTCCGAATATGAATTCTTTTGGTAACTGAGCTTGAGACGTTCGCGACACGTGCAAGTTCATTCTCGTGTCAGTCTGACACAGTGTTGTGGGCACTTAACAGTTCCGGTGTATTGAGGTTGGCCAGGCGAGGATCGTTGTCGGGGCACTGCAACGCCGTGGCGCCCAGTTTGCGCATGAGGCGCCCCGGGCTGCGTTCGCCGTCATTCCAGGCACTTTCGAACGCTTCTCGCAGTGCAACCGGAATGATGCACAGCAAGGGTTCCCAGTGTCCGTCATGGCGCAGCATCAGCGGTTTGTCCGGATGCTGGCTGGCAGTTTCGCGCATGCTGTGGAGCAGCGCGGCATCGATGCGCGGTACGTCACAAGGCAATACCAGCAGATACGCATGACGAGCGGCCTTCAGGCCTGCACGCATGCCAGCCAACGGACCGGGGAAATCGCCTTCGTCGTCATGGACCAACAGGTCGGCGTAGGGCGCATACTTTTCCAGGTTCCTGTTGCAGGAGATGATCAGGTCATCGCTCAGCGGACGGGTCTTGCGATGCAAATGCGCGATCAGTGGCTCGCCGTGCCACTCGATCAGCCCTTTGTCCTGGCCGCCCATGCGTTGGCCGCGCCCCCCTGCCAGGAGCAGAATGGAACAGGGTGGCAAATGTGTATTCGAGGTCATGGCAGGTCTCCATGGGGGCGGCGAAAAAAGGAGGCGCTGTGATATAACACCGGGCTGTTTCTCCTACAACTGGACGAGCCTATGAAAGCCAAGGCTGATGTACCTTTCGCACCGCTCAACATCGCGGTGCTGACTGTCAGCGATACCCGTACTCTGGAAACCGACACGTCAGGCCAGGTCTTCGTTGACCGCTTGATCGCTGCTGGCCATAACCTGGCCTCTCGGGTTCTGCTCAAAGATGACCTCTACAAAATCCGCGCGCAAGTCGCCAACTGGATTGCCGACGATGTGGTGCAGGTTGTCCTGATCACAGGTGGTACGGGATTCACCGGGCGCGACAGCACGCCCGAAGCGGTGAGCTGCCTGCTGGACAAGCAGGTCGATGGATTTGGCGAGCTTTTCCGGCAGATATCGGTGGCGGATATTGGCTCCTCCACTGTTCAGTCCCGCGCCTTGGCCGGTTTGGCCAATGGCACGCTGGTCTGCTGCTTGCCCGGCTCGACCAACGCTGTGCGAACCGGTTGGGACGGTATTCTCGCTGAGCAACTGGATTCGCGGCACCGCCCATGCAATTTCGTGCCTCATCTGAAACAGGCGCAGCCCTGTGAATCCCGTGGGTAAGCCAGGCAAGACAGGCAGCCTGATGGCTGTCGAAGTCGCACTGGCGCGCTTGCTGGAAATGGCTGAAGCCACGCCGATTCGTGAGCGTGAGCGCCTGCCCCTGGCGCAGGTTGAGGGTCGTGTTCTGGCCGATGACCTGATCTCCACGCTTGATCTTCCTCCGTGGCCCAACAGTGCAATGGATGGTTATGCGTTGCGCGCGGCCGACTGGACGGGGGAGCCGTTGGTGGTCAGCCAGAAGATTTTTGCAGGCAACGCTCCGCCGCCTTTGACGCCCGGCACCTGTGCGCGAATCTTCACTGGTGCGCCGGTTCCTGCTGGGGCCGACTGCGTCGAGATGCAGGAAAACGCCGAAATCCAGGCGGATGAACGAGTCCGTTTCACCGATGCCCTGGCGCCAGGACAAAACATCCGGCCACAAGGCCAGGAAACTACCGTCGGTGAACTGATTCTGCCAGCCGGCACACGGCTTGGGCCAATTGAGCAGGGCCTGGCTGCTTCACTGGGATGCGCAGAGCTGGAGGTGATTCGCAAAGTTCGCGTCGCCGTTTTGTCCACCGGTGATGAATTGGTTGAACCGGGTAAGCCGCTGGGACCTGGTCAGATCTACAACAGCAATCGTGTGTTGCTCTGCAGCTGGTTGCAGCGATTGGGTTGTGAGGTGATCGACGCCGGTATTCTTCCAGATGACCTCGAGACCACTCGTGCCCGTCTTGCCAGTTTGGCAAGCGTCGACCTGATCCTCTCGACCGGTGGCGTATCGGTGGGTGAGGCGGATTTTCTGGGCATTGCCTTACGGGAGGAGGGCGAGCTGACATTGTGGAAACTCGCTATCAAACCGGGCAAACCGCTGACCTTCGGACATTTCCGTGGGGTTCCGGTCATTGGTTTACCCGGTAACCCGGCGTCGACCCTGGTGACCTTTGCCTTGTTGGCAAGGCCCTATCTATTACGCCGCCAAGGCGTAAAAGTGGTTGAGCCGCTGAAGTTTCAGGTGCCGGCAGGGTTTAACTGGTCCAAAGCCGGCAGTCGACGCGAGTACTTGCGTGGACGTCTGGAAAACGGCCGGGCGATCATCTACAAAAATCAGAGTTCAGGTGTACTGCGCAGCGCAGCCTGGGCCGATGGTCTGGTTGAAGTGCTGGAGGATCACACGCTGATCGAAGGTGACAGCGTGTATTTCATCCCGCTGAGCGAAGTTCTGGGCTGATACCTGCCTCACGCTGGCCACGCAAACCCGGTTGATCGAACCGGGTTTTGCGTTGATGGCTGACGCCTAATGTGCGATGAGTGCCACGACCTGGTCGAAACGACTGTTGGCGATCCAGCCCAGAAGGCCGAGCACCACGGCAGTGCCACCGGCTGAATAGGCAAGCCGGTGTTTGATCGATTTCACGTCACTGCGGACTTCATCCATGTCTCTTCGGATGTATTCGAGGTGAGTTTCCAGTTCGACGACGCGAGGTTCCATTTCGGCTTCTCCAGTGGGTTTTGCATTTTTATTGAATTCGGCTTGCTGTTTGGCCCGTCTTTCCGCGAGTGGTGCAACCGGAATGCCCGGTAACCTGATGTCATGGCTTTGCATGGTACGTCCCTGTAATTCCTGCTGATGACTGATAAACCGCAGCCACCAAGGTGTACCAATCAAACGGGTGGGTCAATTGAGCCGATTCCTCAGGTTTTGTAAGAAAAAATCCCGCCTTGTAGGACCTCAATCCCGGACTCCTTGAAATAATTCGGTTTCCTGCGACTTTTATGGTGCGCATCGCGGTCAACATCTCCCATACGGAATGCAAACATGGGGGTGATCACAATGAGCGAACGCAAGGCACTGTTGATTCTGCATGGCAAGCAGGCGCTCAACGAGGAGGTTCGTGCGGCGGTCGAGGGCAGGCGCGCACAAGGTTGGGAGTTGGCTGTTCGATTGACCTGGGAGGCCGGCGACGCACGACGCCTGGTGGATGAGGCTCTGGCGGCGGGCTACAGGCAGATCATCGCTGGGGGCGGTGACGGAACGTTGCGTGATATTGCCGAAGCCATGGCTGCACAGTCGACGCAGGCCAGTCTGGTGCTGATGCCGTTGGGAACCGCCAACGATTTCGCGCGCGCTGCCGGTGTGCCTCTGGAACCCGCCCAAGCCTTGAATCTTCTGGAAACTGAGCCGTGTGCCATCGACCTGGGAGAGGTCGGCGGGCAGGTGTTTCTGAATATGGCCACGGGCGGCTTCGGCAGTCAGGTCACGGCCAATACCTCAGAGGAATTAAAGAAAGTGCTTGGAGGTGCGGCCTACCTGTTCACGGGGTTGTCACGTTTCAGCGAGTTGCATGCGGCCTATGGCGAGCTGCATGGCCCGGATTTTCAGTGGAGTGGCGAGCTGCTGGCACTGGGCATCGGCAATGGCCGCCAGGCGGGCGGTGGTCACGTACTGTGCCCACAGGCGCTGGCGGATGACGGTCTGCTGGATATCAGTATTCTGCCTGCACCGCAGGAAGTGGTGGGTACGTTGAAAAGTTTGCTCTCCGACGGCTTCGGTATCGACAGCATGTTTGTGCGCGCCCGTCTGCCATGGGTCGAGATCAAGGTCTCGGAAGGTCTTTACATCAATCTCGATGGTGAACCACTGGAAGGCGACAGCTTGCGTTTCTCGGCGCGCCCGGCAGCACTGCGGGTGCATTTGCCCGAGGACTCGCCGCTGCTGAGCGTTCCGGCAATGATCAGTCGTCCAGACTGATGATCTGTTCGCGCACGGCGAACAGCACCAGGCCTGCCACGTCGTAAATCTGCAAGCGCTTCATGATTTGCGAGCGGTGGGTTTCGACCGTCTTGATACTCAAACCAAGGCCATTGGCGATTTCCCGGGTGGATTTTCCGCGAACAATCAGCCGCAGGATTTCCAGCTGACGTGCCGTCAGGTTGTGCGAGTCCGCGGGTTCCGGCTGATGTTTCTGGTTGCGGGTCAGCGCCTGGTTGATAACCGTATGGGCGATGGCCGGGCTCAGGTAGCGTTCGTTGTTGCGCAGGGCTTCCAGGGCATGTTCGAGTTCGGTGGCCGTGGTGTCCTTGAGCAGGTAACCGTGGGCACCGGATTCCAGTGCCTGCATGATGAGCGCCGGGTCGGTGTGCATCGACAGAATCAGCACCTTGCTTTGCGGGCGCACGCGCTTGAGGCGCTGCAAGGCTTCAAGGCCACCGGTTTCCTTCATGGAAATATCCAGCAGCACGATGTCCGGGGACAGATGCTCGACCATTTCGAGCAGCTGCGAGCCGTCATTGGCCTCGCCGATGACGGCGTAGCCGGGAATATCCAGCACCAGAGCGCGCACGCCAGCCCTGATAAGCGAGTGGTCATCCACCAGAAGTAAGTTACAAGTCAACGCATAACCTTATTCGTACTGGCCCGTTCGAGCGCACGTGGCGCCCAGGGGAAGAGAGCTTCGATTTGAGTACCTTTGCCCGGTTCGCTGGTGACGGTCAATGTACCGCCCAGTTGATCGATACGTTCCGACATTCCGGCCATTCCGCGCTGGCCCTCACGACCCGGATCCGTCGCCGGCGCGAAACCCAGGCCGTCGTCGCTGATCAACAGCGTCAAGCCTTGAGGCTGGCGTTGCAGGCGGACCAACAGATTTTTCGCCTCGGCGTGGCGCAGTATGTTGGTCACCGCTTCCTGGGTGATTCGAAAGGCGGCCACCGCCATTTCTTCGGGGATGCCGGTCAAGCGTGAATGGCATTCCAGGCTCCAGTTCACCGTCGTATTGCCCAGTGTCTTGAGCAAATGTGCACGCAGACTGGCTTCCAGCCCCAGGCTGGTCAACTGTCTGGGGTTGAGGATGGCCGATACGTCACGCACTTTGGTCAGGGTTTCTTCCAGCGTGTCGCAGAGCGCCGCGCATTGCTCTTGCAGTTCTTCGGGCATTCGGCGTCTGAGCCAATCACTTTGAAGTTTTGCCGCGGTCAATAACTGGCCAATATCGTCATGCAGTTCACGACTGAGCCGGTGGCGTTCGTTCTCCTGAACCTTCAATAAACGGTCGGCGAGCTCTTGAGGCTCGAACTTTATCGACTTGCGCGACAGGCGATGCTGCACCCAGACGCACGTCAGCGCTGCAATATTGAGCAGCAGCAGACTTAACGGCAAGCGTGTGGACAGGCCATAGATCAGCAGGCTGCCGAGCGCCGAGCAGGTACACAACAAAAGCGTGAACCGACGCGCGTTTACTCGGGAGGGGGGCCACATGGTGATTGACTTGAGGCTGGCGTACATAACGGATGGAGCCAATGGATGTTCGCTGCGGGCAGACCGGTCTAATGGACTGACGGGTCTCTGTCTGAGTCACTCTGCCATTAATTGACGTCAACTAATGGTCGGCATAATACCACTTAACATACCGTTGGTCGCGTTCGGTATATATGTCTATAGAGTCAGGAAATAAAGGTTTTGGACGATAGTTCCACAATGGAAAAGTTTATCGGCAGGAAGGGAATAGTTACTTGTATCGGGCTGTCGTTGACAGGCATGAAATATTCAATTGCGACATGAGCGTGATCAAGTTACAGAGTGACATCTTGGCAATATGAATACAAACCACGGAGTAATTATCGGGTGAAATTAAGCCTGCCGTTCCGTAAAGGAAACGAGCCGGAACGGTTTGGAATTAACCGGTGGCTGAAACTGGTTTTGCCCGACCTGGTAGGCAAAGGCTTCGATCAATGAGGTTTGTTCACTGTCGTCGAGGCTGAGTTGGCCGGTGGTCTGATCGATCAGTTCGAGTTGCCAGGCCATCAATGTGAAGCAGTCTTTCAACGCATCCAGCGCCTGAGCATGCAGGTCGACGTGGTTTTGGGCATGGTTCAGCAGGCCATGAATGTGCAGCGAAAACTCCGAAACGGCGACCAGGGCGAGGGCATCGGCCTTGTTGGCCAGCTTGAGCAGGGTGCTGAGCATGCATTCGATGGCGTCCTTGTCATTGCTGATCAGTTGCAAATGACTCAGGCACTCCTCGGATTTGGCCAGGAGTGTTTCAGCTTCGGCGAGAAACTCCGGGAACCGCTTGGCCCACTCGTTACGGTCGTTCGGCATGCTTATCTCCACAACGTCATGTCAAGTGAGGGAATGTCGTGTGTGTCAGCGAGAATGATCTGCGCCATGGCGTTGCCGTGCCGCCGTGAGATCGCGCTCCAGCCGGGCTGTCTGCAGGCGGAGGAGTTCAAGAGGGTGGATGGCCACTGACCTGCGATCGCACACAAAAGCCTGACTCCGTTCATGCAATGAGAATGGCGTCACATTAATGGCTATTGGATATTGCGAATATCAGGTTGGGCCTGATTGTTACTAGGGGAATCCCTTACGCACGGGAACCTAATGGACGAAACAGGGTCGCGCCGCAGGGAGTGAAGCAGATGAAGTGATGGCGCCAGTAAAGCATGATGTTAATGTGACATCAATGCCTGAGCATGGCATTTTGCATCGGGGTCAAGGTCCTGAAAAAACAGCCGATAACCCTCTTTAGTGAATTCATCAGAACAAGTACCAGGAGTCATTGATGGCCGGCATTCTCGACACGGTAGACCAACGCACGCAACTGGTGGGTGAGAATCGCCTGGAAATTCTCATGTTCCGCCTGGCTGGGCGGCAATTGTTCGCGATCAACGTTTTCAAAGTGCAGGAAGTGCTGCAACTGCCGAAACTGACCCTGATGCCCCAGCGCCATCCGTTCGTCTGCGGCGTGGTCAACCTGCGTGGCCAGACGCTGCCGGTGATCGACCTGTCCCAGGCCATCGGCATGCGTCCGCTGGTGCCGAGCCCTACCAGCACGATCATCGTCACCGAGTATAACCGCTCCGTGCAGGCTTTCCTGGTTGGCGGTGTGGACCGCATCGTCAACATGAACTGGGAAGCCATTCTGCCGCCGCCGACCAGCGCCGGCCGTCAGCATTACCTGACTGCCATCAGCAAGGTCGATGATCAGTTGGTGGAGATTATCGACGTCGAGAAAGTCCTCGCCGAAATCGTTCCGTACAACGCCAAGGTGTCCCGCGACAAACTCGACGATCCAATACTGGAGCGCGCCCGTGGCCGTGAAGTGCTGCTGGTGGACGACTCCAACGTGGCGCTCTCGCAGTTGCGCGACACCCTCGGCCAGTTGGGCGTGAAGATGCACATCGCCAGCGATGGCTTGAAAGCGCTGAACATGCTCAAGGGCTGGGCGGATACCGGCGTTAACATGACCGACAAATTGCTGATGATCTTCACCGACGCCGAGATGCCGGAAATGGACGGCTATCGCCTGACCACCGAGATCCGTAACGATCCGCGTCTGCGCGGCCTCTACGTGGTTCTGCACACCTCGTTGTCCGGCAGTTTCAACGACTCGATGGTCAAGAAGGTTGGTTGTGACAACTTCCTCTCCAAATTCCAGCCGGACAAATTGGTCGATGTGGTGCGTCAGCGCCTGATGCTCGACGAAGTGCCTGCCTGATCACGATACAGTTTCCTGTGGGAACGAGCCTGCTCGCTCCCACAGGGTTGGTAATCCAGTTCGCAGTCTTTGATTCGGCGATCAAGCTCGTATAGGGTGGCATTTTTGTCCTCCAGGGAGCTGGTCATGCTGCGTCTGAGCGCGCTTTATCGTTATCCGTTGAAATCCGGCAAGGGCGAGATCCTGCAACAGGTCAGTCTCGACAAACTGGGGCTGGACGGGGATCGACGCTGGATGCTGGTGGACGAGGCCAGCGGGCGCTTCCTGACCCAGCGTGCGGTGGCGCAGATGAGTCAGCTGTCGGCGTTGTGGAATGCCCAGGGCGGTTTGACCCTCAGCGCTCCCGGCCACACGCCAATTGATATTGCCTTGCCTGCCAGCGACGCTGAGTTGCGTGGCGTGACCATCTGGCGCGACACCTTGCGTGTGCCTGATGCCGGTGACGAGGCGGGGGCCTGGGTCAGCAGATTCATTGGCAAGCCGACTCGCCTGGTGCAGGTGCCGGTTGATCGCGCTCGGACCACTCAGGCCGGTTATGGCAAGGACGACGATCAGGTGGCCTTCGCCGATGGCTTCCCGTTGCTGCTGATCGGGCAGGCGTCCCTTGAGGATCTGTCGCAAAAGGTCGGGCGTTCGTTGGAGATGCTGCGTTTTCGACCGAATCTGGTGATCGAGGGCAGCGAGGCGTATGCCGAGGACGGCTGGAAGCGTATTCGTATCGGCGATGTCGAGTTTCGTGTGGTCAAGCCGTGTTCGCGCTGCATTCTGACCACCATCGATCCGCAGACCGGCGAACGCAGCGATGACCGTGAACCGCTCGCGACCTTGCAGAAATATCGTGCCCAGGAAGACGGTGCGATGTTTGGCCAGAATCTGGTCAATGACGGCAACGGCCAGCTCGAAGTCGGCATGCCGGTCACAATCCTGGAATAAGCGACCCTGAATGAAAAATGCCCGTGTCCAAGGACACGGGCATTTTTTTTGCGCTGTGAAAACCCGGGGTTTTAGCCGCGGTATTCGCACAGGTAAGCGGTGTCGACGGCCACTTTCAGCTGGAATTTGCTGTTGGCTGGCACGTTGAACTGGCTGCCGGCGGCGAAGGTTTCCCAGTCGCTGCTGTCTGGCAGTTTGACGGTCAGGGCGCCGGTCACCACGTGCATGATTTCACGCTGGCTGGTGCCGAATTCGTATTCGCCCGGAGCCATGACGCCAATGGTCGCCGGACCTTCAGCGGTGCCAAAGGCGATCGACTTGACGGTGCCGTCGAAGTACTCGTTGACTTTAAACATGGGCGATTCCTCGAAAAGGGCTAAAAAGGGCCGGCCAGTATGCACAAGGCCCTTGGCGCCGTCACCTCTCTAGAGCGGGAGAATCAGCGGTAACAGACGCGCTGTATTGCGCGCATCTTCAAGTGCCCGGTGCTGCTGGCCGGTGAACTGCATGCCGGCCAGTTGCAGGGCGCCGTTGAGCCCCAGCGGGCGTTCCAGCCGTCGGGCCTTGGCAAAGCGCTGCTTGAGGTTCATGTGCGGCACGCGACTCAGTTCGCTATCGAGTTGCAAGCGCTCCCACTCCTGAAGCAGTTGCCTGCGATCGTAATCGCCCCAACTGGCCCAGCCTTCCAGCCGCGAATGATGTTGGCCGAGCCAGCGCTCGAAGACCGGCCAGACCTCGGTCAGCGCCTGTGCGCTGTCGATATTCGCCTGGGTGATGCGAGTCAGCTCGCGACAAAACGGCGTGAGCAGGGGCCGTCGCAGCGGTCGCACGAAGCGCTGGAAATGGTCCTGCTCACGCCCTTGGCGGTCCACCAGCGTGGCGCCGATTTCGATGATTTCCATTTCCGTAACTGGCCAGCCACCTTCATCGGTGGTGGCTTCCAGATCGATCACCAGCCAGTGAGGCATTGAAGGGTTCCCGGTATCCGCATCCTGATAGGGCTTGAGCGTAGCCAAACCCGACGGATCCGCCTAGCGGCTTATTCGACCTCCAACAAAATCTGACGATTTTTTACCTGATCGCCGACCTTGACCTGCAAGCGTTTGAGCACGCCGTCGATGCCGGACTTGAGCGGATGCTCCATTTTCATCGCTTCCAGCACCACCAGCAGTTGGCCTTTACTGACCGGGCTGCCTTGTGCGACCAGCACGTCGACGATTGCGCCGTCCATCGGCGCCTTGAGCGTGCCGGAGCTGACGCTGGCCTGGCCGCTGACCAGCGCTTGCGTGCGATCCTCCAGGCGCAGGCTGCCGGGGCGGGTGAACAGCCAGAGTTGTCCGGCCTCCAGACGATAGGCATGACGCTGGCGGATGCCGTTGATGTCCAGGGTGGCCCAGCGTCCGTCGCACTGGATGACGTTCAGTTCGAAGGCCTGTGCGGCGACTTCAATCCGGTACGGTTCACCTGGTACCGCGTTCAACTGCACCGGCCAGTCTCGATCCTCCAGGCCGATGCGATAGTGCAGCGGCACACTGGCGTTGTTGCGCCAGCCGGCCAGCGCGGCGGGATGAGCCTGCGCCGAAGCCTGATAAAACAGCGCCGCCGCAATCGCCAGTTCTTCAGCACTCGGGTTATGCGGATGCAAACAAGGATGGTCGGCGAAATGCGTCGGGATGAACCCGGTGCTGAACTCGCCACTGATGAAGCGTGGATGTTCCAGCAGGCTGGCAAGCAAGCGCTGATTGCTCGGCAAGCCCAGCAGCACACTGTCTTGCACCGCGCGCAGCAACTTGCGCCGGGCTTCTTCACGGGTAGCGCCGTGGGCGATGATCTTGCCCAGCATCGGGTCATAGAACGGGCTGACGTGTTGACCTTCGATCAACCCATGGTCGATCCGCGCTCCACTCTGCAAGGCCGGTTCCCAGGTGGTGATGCGCCCGGTCTGCGGGAGGAACCCTTGGGTCGGGTCTTCGGCATACAGCCGCACTTCCATGGCGTGGCCGTTGAGTTGCACCTGTTCCTGGCGCAATGGCAGCGGTAGTCCTTCGGCGACGTGCAACTGCCAGGCCACCAGATCGAGGCCGGTGATCAATTCAGTCACCGGGTGTTCCACCTGCAACCGCGTGTTCATTTCCAGAAAGTAGAACTGCCCGTGCGCGTCCAGCAGAAACTCCACAGTGCCAGCGCCCACATAATTCACTGCGCGACCGGCCTTGAGCGCCGCTTCCCCCATGGCCTGGCGCAGTTCGGCGGTCATGACCGGGCAGGGTGCTTCTTCGATGACTTTCTGATGGCGGCGCTGGATCGAACAGTCGCGTTCGCCGAGGTAGATCAGGTTGCCGTGTTGGTCGCCGAACAGCTGAACCTCAACGTGACGCGGATCGATCAGCGCTTGTTCGAGGATCAGTTCGTCGCTGCCAAACCCGTTCAATGCCTCGGAGCGCGCGGTGCGAATCTGTGCGAGCAAATCCCCTGCATCGTGCACCAGGCGCATGCCGCGCCCGCCACCGCCGGCACTGGCCTTGATCATCAGCGGAAAGCCGATGCGTTCGGCTTCGCGGCTCAGGGTCGCGTCGTCCTGCCCGGTGCCTTGATAGCCTTTGATGCAGGGCACGCCGGCGTCGAGCATGGCGAGTTTCGACAGGCGTTTGCTGCCCATCAGTTCGATGGCTTCGGGGCTGGGGCCGATGAAAGTGAGGCCGGCGTGCTGGCAGGCGCGGGCGAATTCGGCATTTTCCGAGAGGAAGCCGTAGCCGGGGTGGATCGAATCGGCACCGGTGCGGCGGGCGGCGTCGAGGATGGCCGGGATGTTCAGGTACGACTGCTGGACCGGGGCCGGGCCGATGTTGACGGCTTCGTCGGCGATTTGTACGTGCAAGGCATCCGCATCTGCGTCGCTGAACACGGCGACGGTGCGGTAGCCCAAGGATTGGGCCGTGCGCTGGATGCGGCAGGCGATTTCACCGCGGTTGGCGATCAGGATTTTTTTCAGGGCGGGCATTGGGATATTCCCTTCGTATTTGCGGTGGAAGTGATGGCCTCTTCGCGGGCAAGCCTCGCTCCTACAGGGGGCACCAAAAACCTTGTAGGAGCGAGGCTTGCCCGCGAAGCTTTTAAATTGCCCACCCCGGTTTACGCTTCTGCACGAAGGCCATCGTGCCCTCGACGCCTTCAGCCCCGGTCACCGCTTCGCTGAACCACTCGGCCGCTTCATCCAGCAACGCATCCGACGGTTGCCCGGCACTCGCCAGCAACAGTTTTTTGGTCGTCGCATTGGCCCCCGGCGCGCAGCACAGCACGTGGGCCAGAACTTCACCGAGACGCTCGGCCAGGGCTTGCGCGTCATGTTCGACAAAATGCACCAGCCCCATGCGCCGCGCCTGGTTGCCATCGAACCGCGCCGCCGTCAGCGCCAGGCGCCGGGCCTGAGTCAAACCGATGCGCTGGACCACAAACGGCGCGATCTGCGCGGGCAGCACGCCGAGGCTGGTTTCCGGCAACCCGAATTGCGCCTGATGATCCGCCAGGGCGACATCGCTGACGCAGGCCAGACCCAAACCGCCGCCAAGCACTGCGCCTTGCAACACGGTGATCACCACTTGCGGCGCGTGTTGCACCTCTTGCAGCAGCGCGCCGAACGCACGGTTCAGATCACGGTAGGCGTTCGCGCCTTGAGCACGGGCGTTGGCCATGTCCTTGATGTCGCCACCGGCACAGAAATGCCCACCGGCACCGCCGATCACCAGGGCCCGAATCGCACGGTCATCGCGCACGGCCAACAGCACCGCGCGCAGTTCGGCGACCATCAGCAGGCTCATGGCGTTGCGGCTTTCCGGGCGGTTGAGGGTGATGTGCAGCACGCCGTTATGCGGTTCGAGCAATAACGTCTGGCAATCCGGCAGGGTGCTCATTTCTTTTTCCCCGGCAGGATGCCCATGAGTTTGCAGATGATCCCCAGCATGATTTCGTCGGCGCCGCCGCCAATCGACACCAGCCGAACATCGCGGTAAGCGCGGGCCACGGGGTTGTCCCACATGAAGCCCATGCCGCCCCAATATTGCAGGCAACTGTCGCTGACTTCGCGGCCCAGTCGCCCGGCCTTGAGTTTGGCCATCGACGCCAGACGCGTGACGTCCTGACCTTTGATGTACTGCTCGGTGGCCTGATAGACCAGCGCCCGCAGGCATTCGATTTCGGTTTGCAGTTCGGCGAGGCGAAAGTGGATGACCTGATTGTCGATCAGCGCATTGCCGAAGGTTTTACGTTCCTTGCAATACTCGATGGTGCTGTCGATGCAGTATTCCAGGCCCTTGATCATGTTCGCCGCGCCGAACAGGCGTTCTTCCTGAAACTGCAGCATTTGCATCATGAAGCCCGCGCCTTCATGGCCGATGCGGTTGCGTTGCGGCACGCGCACGTTGTCGAAAAACACCTGGGCGGTTTCCGAACTGCGCATGCCGAGCTTGTCCAGGTGCGAACTGAGGCTGATCCCCGGCGTGTTCATCGGCACCATGATCAGCGACTTGTTGATGTGCGGTTTGTCGTCCGAGGTGTTGGCCAGCAGACAAATGAAATCGGCGCTTGGCGAGTTGGTGATCCACATCTTGCTGCCGTTGATCACGTAGTCGTCGCCGTCCTTGCGGGCGGTGGTTTTCAACCCGGCCACGTCGGAACCGGCGCCGACTTCGGAAACGCCGATGCAACCGACCTGTTCGCCGGTAATGGCAGGGCGCAGAAACTCTTCACGCAGTTCATCGGAACCGAAGCGCGCCAGCGCTGGAGTGCACATGTCGGTCTGCACACCGATGGACATCGGAATGCCGCCGCAATGAATGGTGCCGAACTCCTCGGCGGCGACAATCGAATAGCTGTAGTCGAGCCCCATGCCGCCGAATTTTTCCGGTTTGGAAATTCCCAGCAGGCCCAGGTCACCGGCCTTGCGGAAGATTTCGTGGATGGGAAAGCGCCCGGCCTTTTCCCATGCCTCGACGTGCGGGTTGATTTCGTTTTCGACGAATTGACGTACGGTGCGGCGCAGTGCTTCGTGTTCCTGGGTGAAGATCATTTTTATTGTTCTCCTCTGGCCGGTTCAGAACCGGGCTACGCCAAAACTGTTGGTTTGCAGCGGCCGCACATCGGCCTCATGACAGATGTCCAGCAAGTAACCGAGCAGGGTCCGGGTGTCCCGCGGATCGATGAGCCCGTCGTCCCACAGACTGGCGCTGCCATAAAGCGCGGTGGACTGGCTGTCGAGTTTCTGTGCGGTGACCTGCTCCAGCATGTCGAGCATTTTCGGGTCGGGCACCAGGCCGTCCTTGAGTTGTTTGGCTTCGGTGACGATGCGCAGCACCTTGCCGGCCTGCGCGCCGCCCATCACCGCCGTGCGGCTGTTGGGCCAGGCGAAGATGAAGCGCGGGTCGAGGCCGCGACCGCACATGGCGTAGTTGCCGGCGCCATAGGAACCGCCGACGACGATGGTCAGTTTCGGTATGCGGGCGTTGGCCACCGCCTGAATCATCTTCGCGCCGTGCTTGATCACGCCTTGCTGTTCCGACTCGGTGCCGACCATGAACCCGGTGGTGTTGTGAAAGAACAGCAGCGGCGTCTGGCTCTGATCGCAGAGCTGGATGAACTGCGCGGCTTTACTCGCCCCTTTGGGGGTGATCGGGCCGTTGTTGCCAATGAATCCGCAGGCGCGCCCCTGAATGTGCAAATGGCCGCAAATGGTTTGCTGATCGAATTCACCCTTGAACTCAAGGAAGTTCGAACCGTCGGCAATCCGCGCAATGATTTCGCGCACGTCGTAGGGCTTTTTCGGATCGTCCGGGATCAGTCCCAGCAGCTCGTCGATAGGGTAGAGGGGTTCTTTCCACTGCCGTTCGGGCAACCATTGCAGCTGCTCGTTCCATGACAACAGGCTGACAATCTCGCGCACCAGGCGCACGCCATCGGCATCGTTCTCGGCCAGGTATTCAGCGGTGCCAGCGGTTTGCGCGTGCATCTCGGCACCGCCCAGTTCTTCGTCGGTCGCCACTTCTCCGGTCGCGGCTTTCAGTAACGGTGGGCCGGCGAGAAACAGTTTGGCTTTGCCACGCACCACTACCGTGTAATCCGAGAGCCCTGGCTGATAAGCGCCGCCCGCCGTGGCCGAGCCGTGGACCACGGTGATCTGCGGCAACCCCATGGCCGACATCCGCGCCTGATTGGCAAAACTGCGCGCGCCTTCGACGAAAATCTCCGCTGCGTAATTGAGGTTGGCGCCACCGCTTTCGGCGAGGGTGATCACCGGCAGTTTGTTCTCCATGGCGATCTGTTGCAGGCGCAGGGACTTTTTCAAACCGCTGGGGGAAATCGTCCCGCCCTTGATCGCGCTGTTGTTCGCCACGACCAGAACCCGCACACCGGACACGTAACCGATCCCGGCGATCAAACCGCCGCCGGCCGAACTGCCGTCCTTGTCGTCATGCAATTTGTAGCCGGCCAGGCTCGCCAGTTCGAGGAACGGCGCACCCGGGTCGAGCAGAAGATTGAGGCGTTCGCGGGGCAGCAATTGCCCGCGCTTGTCGAACCTGGGTTTGGCTTCGGCCGCTTTGTTCAGCAGGTTCTGTTCGAGCTGACGGACTTGCTCGATCCCCGCCAGCATCGCTGCACGGTTCTGGGCAAACTGGTCGCTGAACGGGTCGACTTGCGACTGAATCACCGGCATGACTTATTCCTTGTCCTTGAGCACGTCCGGCAAGTACGCGCGGTGGAAACCGTTGTACGACTCACTGATCTTGGCCTTGTGGATCGGCCACGCCCGACCGCCAAGGCTGGCGGCGCCGTCGATACGCAAGGTGCTGCCACTGACAAACGCTGCGGCCGGACTGAGCAGGAAGACGATCGCGGCGCTGACTTCCGATTCGGTGCCGATGCGTTTCAGCGGCACGTGCTCGCGCAAGGTCGGAATCACCGCTTTGAACGCACCTTCGTAAGTGTCCATGCCGCTGGAGGCGATCCAGCCCGGCGCCACTGCATTGACCCGCACCCCGGCGTAACCCCATTCGAACGCAGCGGTCTTGGTCAGGTTATCCATGCCCGAGCGCGCCGCGCCCGAGTGGCCCATGCCGGGCATGCCGTTCCACATGTCGGCGAGCATGTTGACGATGGCGCCGCCGTGTTGGCTCATGGACTGGTTGAAGACTTCGCGCGCCATCAGGAAACCGCCCACCAGGTTGGTGCGCATCACGGTTTCGAAACCCTTCTGGTTGATCGAGGCCAGTGGTGAGGGAAATTGGCCGCCGGCATTGTTGACCAGTCCGTGGATCGGACCGTGCTTGCGGATCAGTTCGCTGACCAGATGCTTGACCGCTTCTTCGTCGCGAATATCGCAGGTCTGCCAATCGGCCTTGCCGCCATCCTCGGTAATCTCGGCAACCACGGATTTCAGTTTGTCGGCATTGCGCCCGATCAACAGCACATGGGCGCCGAGGGCCGCCAGTTCATGGGCGGTGCAGCGACCAATGCCGCTGCCGCCACCGGTGACGATGATGTTTTGGCCGGCAAACAGATCAGCTTTGAAAATCGAATCGTAGGCCACGGCGGCAGTCCTCTAGTTGACCTGGTCGGCGATGCGCTGCGGCACCGGAATCTGGATGTCCAGCAGTTGTTGGGCGAAGGCTTTACCTTGCGGATCGATCCGCAGACTGGCCACGCCACCGCCGCCAAGGGCGTTTTCCAGCAAGAAATTCAGGCTGTGGGTCGCGGGCAGGTACCAGCGCTCGACGCGCCCGTGAATCGGGTCGAGCACATGGCTCATCCAGTCGACCATCACTTCCGGGGTCAGGGCTTCGGCGATCCACGGCAGGTACTCCCGCTCGCGTGCCATGACGCCGATGTTGCTGTGATTGCCCTTGTCACCCGAGCGTGCGACCGCGAGCTTGATCAGCGCCACGCTGGCATCGGCGCGACCGGTGGGTTTCGGTGGGTCGTACGGCACCGGCAGGTCCGCGGTGGTGAGCGCGTCGAGGGCGGGCAGGGCGCACGGATGACGTTGACCATTGAGATCAATGTCCAGCGTGCAGGCGGATTTGTCGATGAGGAACGAGAACAGCCGGATCAGTGGATACACCGTCGGCCGTCCGCCGACGATGCCGGTCAACCCCGGCGCCATGCCGGTGGCGGCCTGGGCGATTTCCCGGGAGAACACGATCAGCGCCTGTTTGTCCGGGTGGCGCACGGCGAGTTTGATCACCACTTCGCGGCTGTCCTGACGCTGGCCATGGGGACCGTACGTGGCCTCGCTGCCGAGCAGTTCAATATTGACTTCGCTGTAGGGCGCCCAACCGCGCTGACTGAAGATTTCCGAGGTCTTGCTGATGATCGCTTCGCTGACACGCCGCGCCTTGTCCACCGCATCGATCCCGGCGATCAGGCAACTGGCGGTGCAGCGGAAACCGTCCGGATACGTCGCGCTGACCTTGTACTGATCGGTGGGCGGCAAGCCTTTGGCGCCGTGTACCTGAACTGCGTTCTTACCTTGTTGCTGAAGTTTGACCTGGGTGAAATCGCAAATCACATCGGGCAGCAGATAGGCCTGCGGGTCGCCGATTTCATAGAGCATCTGCTCGCCGACCGTGAGTGGCGTGACGAGACCGCCGGAGCCTTCGGGTTTGCTGACGATGAACTGGCTGTCGGCGCTGACTTCGACGATGGGGAAACCGATGTGTTCGTAGTCGGGCACGTCGCGCCAATCGGTGAAGTTGCCGCCGGTGCACTGGGCGCCGCATTCGATGATGTGACCGGCGAGTGCGGCTTGCGCGAGTTTGTCGTAGTCGTGCCAGGACCAGCCGAATTCATGCACCAGTGCAGCGCTGACCACGGCGCTGTCGACCACGCGCCCGGTGATGACGATGTCCGCGCCCAGGCGCAAGGCTTCGACGATGCCGGGCGCACCGAGGTAGGCGTTGGTGGAGACGCACATCGGCGGCAAGGGCGCGCCGCTGAACATTTCGTGAAGGCCGCGGGTGCTCAGGTGTTTGAACTGCGGTTGCAGGTCATCACCCAGCAACACGGCGATTTTCAGCGCCACGCCGGCCTTGTCGCAGGCCGCTTGCAGGGCAGCGGCGCAGGCCTGCGGGTTGACGCCGCCGGCGTTGCTGATGACGCGGATGTTCTGTGCGGCGAGCTGCGTGAGCAGCGGGCTGAGCACTTCGATGAAGTCGCTGGCGTAGCCGGCCTGGGGATCTTTCATCCGCGCACCGGCCATGATCGACATCGTGATCTCGGCCAGATAATCGAACACCAGGTAATCCAGGCGTCCGCCTTCCACCAGTTGCGCGGCGGCGGTCGAGGTGTCGCCCCAGAAGGCGCTGGCGCAACCGATGCGAACAGTTTCAGGCACAGCCCTTTCCATAGCCACCTCCCTCAGACGTGTATCGAGACTACCAAGCAAGCGCTTGGTTTGTAAACGACTTAAATATCTTCTGCCCGAGCGCTTGCTTGGTTGCCTTCGTCAGCTTAAATTGCCCGCGCAACCCCGCTGTTTTAGCGGTGAGTACGACTGTAGGAGAGAACGGGTGGACGAGCAAAAAGCCCTGAGGGTAATGCGCGAATTGGTCGACAACGGCCAGTTGACCGACCCGGACAGCGCCCGTGGCAAACTGCTGCAAGTGGCGGCTCACCTGTTCCGCAACAAAGGCTATGAGCGCACCACCGTGCGTGATCTGGCCGGCGCGGTGGGCATTCAGTCGGGCAGCATTTTTCATCACTTCAAAAGCAAGGACGAGATCCTGCGGGCAGTGATGGAGGAAACCATTCGCTACAACACCGCGTTGATGCGTGCGGCGATCGCCGAAGCCGAAAACGTGCGCGAACGGGTACTGGCGCTGATTCGCTGTGAGTTGCAGTCGATCATGGGCGGCAGCGGCGAGGCCATGGCGGTGTTGGTGTACGAATGGCGTTCGCTGTCCGAAGACGGACAAGCGAAGGTGTTGGCGTTGCGCGACATCTATGAAGACCTCTGGCTGCAGGTGCTGGGGGAGGCCAAGGACGCGGGATTCATCCGCGGGGACGTGTTCATCACCCGGCGTTTTCTGACCGGTGCGCTGTCCTGGACCACGACCTGGTATCGCCCGGATGGCAGCGTGAACCTCGATCAATTGGCCGATGAGGCGTTGATTCTGGTACTCGAAGAAAAACAATAGTGTTGCCCGGAACCGCAGGAAACTGGCTAAGTGGCCGAAACCGCCTAGCTTGAATGAATTGATGCGTACTTTTTTGGGGAGTGGGTTGTTTTGATGTCTTCGCCAATTCGGACGGCCTCGCGGCTTTTTCTGGCGGCGCTTGCAGCGCTTTGGGTATTACCGTCTCCGGCGGCGCAACTGGTGCGGGTCGGTGCCGCGCATTTTCCGCCCTACACCGTACGCCCTGAATCCGGTGCCGACACTGGCCTGCTGCCGCAGTTGGTCGAGGCGCTTAATGCCCTGCAAACCGACTACCAGTTTGTGCTCGTGCCGACATCCATTCCGCGACGCTTCGGTGACTTCAAGCAGAGCCGGGTGGACATGGCCATCTTCGAGAACCCGAACTGGGGCTGGAAGGACATTCCCCACGTCAGCGTCGACATGGGCCTGGAAGATGCCGAGAATTTTGTCGCGCAACGGATACCCAATCGTCAGCAGAACTATTTCGCCGATCTTGCCGGCAAGCGTCTGGCGCTGTTCAGCGGCTATCACTACGAATTCGCCAACTTCAATGCCGACCCCAAGGTTCTCGCGCAAAACTACAACGCCACGCTGACCTATTCCCATGACAGCAACCTGCTGATGGTGCTGCGCGGGCGCGCCGACATTGCCCTGGTGACGCGCTCCTACCTGAGCGATTACCTGCTGCGTAACGAGAAGGTCGCCGATCAGTTGCTGGTGTCCGAGCGCATCGATCAGGTCTATCACCATTACGCCATTCTCCGTCCGACGGCGCCCATCAGTGGCGTTGCCTTCGGCAAGTTGCTGCAAGGGTTGCGGGACAACGGCCAGATGCTGAGGATTTTCGATCCTTACAAGATCGCCATCGTGCCAGTTCCCGGCAGCTGAGATCGCGTCGCCGGGCGGTGTTTTTGCCGACCTTCCTTAAATTTCCCCCACTGGCTCACGTCACTTCGTTGAACTGTCGACGATTATCGTGAGCCCGACCCATGCCCAATCTGAATGACCTGACTGCCCTGGCTTTGCCGACAGGCAACCGCCTTGTCGCGGATGAAACCGAAAACCGCCTGAGCCTGAGCCTGGACGCGCAACCGCTGATTACCTTGCGGCTGACGCGTGAGCCCGAGTTGCACGTGCATGTCGAGGCTCGCGTCGACACTCAGGCCGTGTGGGCCGCCGGTTATTGGCTGTTTGCCCGTGACCCGGCTTGCCAGCGCCTGACCTGGCACCTCGATGAAGCTCCCGCCGAAGCCTTGCTCAGCGGGTTGCTGGTGTCGACCGAACTCGCCGGCCAGTATCGCTGCGAGCGCACGCTGTTCTGGCAGTTGCCGCAGCCTTGGCTGGGGACGTCGCTGACCAGCAGCTACCCGCAGCAAATGGTGATCAGCGCTGGCAAGCGTCATCCATTGCGTCCGGTGAAACCGCGCGGTGAAGTCTATCGACGTTTCGATGCGCGGCTGGGGGCGTGGATTTCCCTGCGTACGCTGGACATCGACCTGGATCTGGCGCGGTTCAATCGCTGGCAGAACAGTGCGCGGGTGGCGAGTTTCTGGCAGGAAGAGGGCAGCCTTGAACAGCATCGCGAATACCTGGGCAAACTCGACGCCGATCCCCACACCGTGACGTTGATCGGCTGTTTCGATGACCAGCCGTTTGCTTATTTCGAAGCCTACTGGGCCAAGGAAGACCGCATAGCGCCGTTCTACGATGTCGATGATTACGACCGTGGCATTCACATGCTGGTCGGCGAAGAAAACCATCGCGGTCCGCACAAGGTGGCGAGCTGGTTATCGGCGTTGACGCATTACCTGTTTCTCGACGATCCGCGTACCCGGCGGGTGGTTGCAGAGCCGCGAGCCGACAACGCGAAGATGATCGGGTACATGCAGGGTCAGCGGTTTCATTGCGAGAAAGAGTTCGACTTCCCGCACAAGCGCGCGGCGTTGATGGTGTTGGGGCGGGAGCGGTTTTTTGAGCGGTGTGGGTTGGCGTGATGGATAGGGCTCAGGATTCGTAGCGGTCTTGAGTCCGTCTTCGCGGGCAAGCCTCGCTCCTACAAGGTTCACGCTGGAACTGTAGGAGCGAGGCTTGCCCGCGAAGCTTTTAGCGGCGGGAGAAAGTATCTGCGCGACTGCCCGACACCTTGCGGCAATGCACCAGCGCGTCGCGAATCATGAAGTTCACCAGGGTCGGCGAAACACCCAGTTCCTTGGCGATGTCCTTTTGCGGCACGCCGTGCAGGCGGTACATCTCGAAGGCGTAGCGGGTGCGGCTCGGCAGCTCCGTCAGCGCGTCGGCGATGTTTTCCAGGGTCGAAAAATTGATGTGCGAGGTTTCCGGCGAAGCGCCTTGAATCACCACGTTCAGCCCTTCTTCTTCAGGCCCCGAATACTTCTGCTCCAGCGCCTGTTTGCGGTAGTGGTCGATCGCCAGGTTACGCACGATCTGGAACAGGTAACTGAGCTGAGCCTTGATCGAGGAGGTGATCTGCGGCGCCGATTGCAGGCGGAAGAACGCATCCTGAACCACATCTTCGGCACGGGATCGGCAGCCGGTAATACGGGCGGCAATCTTGACCAGAATCAGTCGATTGTCCACGAATGCCTGAAGTAGCGGTGAATCGCACCTGCTTGTGGATACTTGTTCCGTCATGGAAATCACCTTGCTGCAAATGGGGTCGTGGGACGACGGGTATATCGGAGCCGTCCTACACATCGAGCGACAAATTATTCTGAATGATAATGATTGTCAATTGAGAAAGAGAACTAATCCTTC
This sequence comes from Pseudomonas sp. BF-B-15, assembly GCF_019946675.1. NCBI lineage: Bacteria > Pseudomonadati > Pseudomonadota > Gammaproteobacteria > Pseudomonadales > Pseudomonadaceae > Pseudomonas > Pseudomonas sp. BF-B-15. Next base: position 40,636 of record NZ_JAGYFZ010000016.1, on the reverse strand, counting down.
TCTTAAGTGAGCAGTGAGAACTGCGACACGCCGCCGCACCCAGCCCCCGTTGGCGATCAAGCCTGCCGACTAATTATTTCAAGACGTCATCCGTTCTCATTGGTGAATGGCTCCGGGCGCAAGCCCCGGCCAAAACAGCATTCCCAATGCCTCGCGCGGTCGGCGAAGACCGCGTCCTGCATGCCCCTGATGGGGCGTGAAAGCAGAAAACCGATTCCACTTGCAAGCCGAATTCAGGCAGGAAACCTCATGACCGACGCGTTCAAAATACCTGGCACACTGGTCCAAGCCCTTCAGCGCCGCGCGGCCCTGACGCCGGATCGGGTGGCCTTGCGTTTTCTCGCCGAAACCCCGGATCAGACGGTGGTGCTCAGTTATCGCGAACTGGATCAGCGGGCGCGCACCATTGCCGGCGCGTTGCAGGCCGAAACTGACTTTGGTGATCGCGCGGTGCTGCTGTTTCCCAGCGGTCCGGACTACGTCGCGGCGTTTTTTGGTTGCCTGTATGCGGGCGTGATCGCGGTGCCGGCTTATCCGCCGGAGTCGGCCAAGCGTCATCATCAGGAACGCCTGTTGTCGATCATCAGCGACGCCGAACCGCGCCTGCTGCTGACCAGCGCCGGCCTGCGCGATGCGTTGCTGCAAATCGAAGGCGCGCCGCCGCTGCTGTGCGTCGACACCCTCGACGGTGCACTGGCCGCAAAGTGGGTCGAACCGAATCTCGAAGGCGACCACATTGCCTTCCTGCAATACACCTCGGGCTCCACCGCGCTGCCAAAAGGCGTGCAAGTCAGCCATGGCAACCTGGTCGCCAATGAGTTGCTCATTCGCCACGGTTTCGGCATCGACCTGAACCCTGACGACGTGATCGTCAGCTGGCTGCCGCTGTACCACGACATGGGTTTGATCGGCGGTCTGTTGCAGCCGATTTTCAGCGGCGTGCCGTGCGTGTTGATGTCGCCGGCGTACTTCCTCGGTCGGCCGCTGCGCTGGCTCGAAGCGATCAGCGAGTACGGTGGCACCATCAGCGGTGGGCCGGATTTTGCCTACCGTCTGTGCAGCGAACGTGTCAGTGAATCGGCGCTGGAACGCCTCGACCTCAGCGGCTGGCGCGTGGCGTATTCCGGTTCCGAACCGATTCGCCTCGACACTCTCGATCGTTTCGCCGAGAAGTTCGCGACTTGCGGTTTCACCCCGGACAGTTTCATGGCGTCTTACGGCTTGGCCGAGGCCACGTTGTTCGTCGCCGGTACACCCCGTGGTCAAGGCATCGGCAACCTGCGCGTGGATGATCAGGCGTTGGCGCAAAACCGTGCCGAAGCGGGTGAAGGCAGCGCGATCATGAGTTGCGGCATCAGCCAGCCGGATCACGCGGTGCTGATTATCGACCCATTGGCGCTGACCGAACTGGCCGACAACGCGGTCGGCGAAGTCTGGGCCACCGGGCCGAGCATCGCCCATGGCTACTGGCGCAACCCCGAGGCCAGCGCCAAGACCTTTGTTCAACACGACGGCAAAACCTGGCTGCGCACCGGCGACCTGGGTTTCATGCGCAACGGCGAGCTGTTCATCACCGGTCGCCTGAAAGACATGCTGATCGTTCGCGGTCACAACCTGTACCCGCAGGACATCGAGCAGACCATCGAGCGTGAAGTGGAAGTGGTGCGCAAAGGTCGCGTCGCCGCGTTCGCCGTGAACATCGACGGTCAGGAAGGCATCGGCATCGCCGCGGAAATCAGTCGCAGCGTGCAGAAAATCCTGCCGCCCGAGGCACTGATCAAAGCCATCCGCCAGGCGGTGGCCGAGGCGTATCAGGAAGCACCGAGCGTGGTGGTGTTGCTCAATCCGGGCGCATTGCCAAAAACCTCCAGCGGTAAACTGCAACGTTCGGCGTGCCGCAATCGGCTGGCGGATGGCAGCCTCGACAGCTACGCACTGTTCCCATCGGCGACCCCTGAAAACCAGGCCAAAACCGAGTCGGGTTCCGAGCTGCAAAGCTTGATCGGCCAGATCTGGGCCGAGCAATTGCAGGTGAAACAGATCGGTGCCGATGAACACTTCTTCCTGCTCGGTGGCAACTCCATCGCCGCCACTCAGGTGGTTGCGCGTTTGCGCGAAGAGTTGGGTCTGGAGCTGAACCTGCGCCTGCTGTTTGAAGCGCCGACCCTCGGTGCATTTACCGCCGTGGTCGCGCAGCAACAACAGGACGGCGGCCTGGCCCAAGGCGCGATCAGCACGCTGTCGCGCAGCGAAGCGATGCCGCAATCCCTCGCGCAAAACCGTTTGTGGATTACCTGGCAGCTCGACCCGCAAAGCAGCGCCTACAACATTCCCGGCGCCTTGCGTTTGCGTGGCGAACTGGATGAAGACGCCCTGCGCGCCAGTTTCCAGCACCTGATCGAACGCCACGAATCCCTGCGCACGCGCTTCTTCGAACGTGACGGCGTGGCGCTGCAACAGGTCATTGCCGCTGGCGAATTCAACCTGCAACGGATCGACATCAGCGATTTGCCCGTCGCCGAGCGTGAAGCCCGCGCGCAGCAAATCCGCGAGGACGAAGCGCACACCCAGTTCGACCTGGAGAAAGGTCCGCTGCTGTGGGTGACGCTGGTGCGCCTCGATGACGAGGATCACCAGTTGCTGGTGACGCTGCACCACATCATCGCCGATGGTTGGTCGCTGAACGTGCTGATCGACGAGTTTTCGCGCCTGTATGCCGCTGCATCCCAAGGGCAAACGGCATCGCTCGCGCCATTGCCGACCCAGTACGCCGACTACGGCAGCTGGCAGCGTCAATGGCTGGCCCAAGGTGAGGGCGAGCGGCAACTGGCCTACTGGAAAACGCAGTTGGGCGAGGAGCATCCGACCCTGAACCTGGCCACCGATCACCCGCGTTCGGCGCAACACCGTCACAGCGCCGCGCGCCACACCGTGCGTTTGGCTGCGCCCCTCAGCGAAGCGATTCGCCAGACTGCCCAGGCCCACGATTCCACCTCATTCATGCTGTTGCTCGCGGCGTTCCAGAGCCTGCTGCACCGCTACAGTGGCCAAACCGACATCCGCATCGGCGTGCCGAACGCCAACCGTCCGCGCCTGGAAACCCAGGGCCTGATCGGCTTCTTCATCAACACCCAGGTACTGCGTGCCGAGGTAGATTCGCGGTTGCCATTTGTTGAACTGTTGGCGCAAACCCGCCAGGCGGCCTTGGGCGCCCAGGCGCATCAGGACCTGCCGTTCGAACAACTGCTGGAAGCGTTCCCGCAGGCCCGCGAACAAGGCTTGTTCCAGGTCATGTTCAACCATCAACAACGGGACCTGAGCGCACTGCGTCGCTTGCCCGGGTTGCTCGCCGAAGAACTGCCGTGGCACAGCCGCGAAGCCAAGTTCGATTTGCAATTGCACAGCGAGGAAGACCGTAACGGTCGCCTGAGCCTGTCGTTCGACTATGCCAGCGAGCTGTTTGACGCCACTACCATCGAGCGTCTGGCCGAGCATTTCTGCAACCTGCTGCGGGCCATTTGCGAGCAGCCGGTCACCACCGTCGGCGACCTGAAACTGTTGACCGCGAGCGAGCACGATCAGCAAACCTCGTGGAGCGTCGCACCGTGCACACCGGCCAGCCAATGGCTGCCGGAACTGCTGAACGAACAGACACGCCTGAACCCGGAGCGCACCGCGCTGCTGTGGGACGGCGGCAGCCTGGACTTCGCCGAACTGCACGCCAAGGCCAACCGCCTCGCGCATTACCTGCGCGACAAAGGCGTCGGCCCGGACGTTTGCGTGGCCATCGCCGCCGAGCGTTCGCCGCAACTGTTGATCGGCCTGTTGGCGATCATCAAGGCCGGTGGTGCCTACGTGCCGCTGGACCCGGATTACCCGACCGAGCGCCTGGCGTACATGCTCGGCGACAGCGGCGTCGAATTGCTCCTGACCCAAACCGAATTGCTCGACCGGCTGCCGGCCACCGATGGCGTCAGCGTGATCGCCATGGATGCACTGCACCTGGAGAACTGGCCAAGCCAGGCGCCGGGCCTGCATCTGCACGGCGAAAACCTCGCTTACGTGATTTACACCTCTGGCTCCACCGGCCAGCCGAAGGGCGTCGGCAACACCCACGCGGCGCTCGCCGAGCGTCTGCAATGGATGCAGAACACTTATCGCCTGAACGACACCGACGTGCTGATGCAAAAGGCGCCGATCAGTTTTGACGTGTCGGTGTGGGAATGCTTCTGGCCGCTGATCACCGGGGCGCGTTTGCTGATTGCCGGGCCCGGCGAACACCGCGATCCGCACCGCATTGCCCAACTGGTTCAGCAATACGGGGTGACCACGCTGCACTTTGTGCCGCCGCTGCTTTCGTTGTTCATCGACGAGCCGCTCACCGCCGAATGCACCAGCCTGCGTCGTGTGTTCTCGGGCGGCGAAGCGTTGCCGGCGGAACTGCGCAACCGCGTGCTGGAGCAACTGCCGGCCGTGCAACTGCACAACCGTTATGGCCCGACTGAAACCGCGATCAACGTCACGCATTGGCATTGCCGCACGGCCGATGGCGAGCGCTCGCCGATTGGCCGTCCGTTGGGCAACGTGATCTGCCGCGTGCTCGACAGCGAGCTCAATCCTTTGCCGGCTGGTGTGCCCGGTGAGTTGTGTATCAGCGGTATCGGCCTGGCCCGGGGGTATCTGGGGCGTCCGGCTCTGACCGCCGAACGTTTTGTCGTCGACCCGTTGGGCGAGCAGGGCGCACGTCTGTATCGCACCGGCGACCGCGCGCGTTGGACCGCCGATGGCGTGATCGAATACCTCGGCCGTCTCGATCAGCAGGTCAAGCTGCGGGGCTTTCGCGTCGAACCGGAAGAAATCGAAGCACGTCTGCTGGCTCAAAACGATGTTGCGCAAGCTGTGGTGCTGGTGCGCGAAACCGCCGCTGGCGGGCAGTTGATCGGCTATTACACCGCAATCGAAACCAGTGAATCCGAAGACACTCAAACCGCTCGCCTGAAAGCCGCGCTGGCGTCCGAGCTGCCGGAGTACATGGTCCCGGCGCAGCTGATGCGCCTTGACGAAATGCCCCTCAGCCCAAGCGGCAAACTCGACCGCCGTGCCTTGCCGGAGCCGCAATGGCAGGTGCGCGAACACGTCGAGCCGGTGACTGAACTTGAACAGCAGATCGCCGCGATCTGGCGTGAAGTGCTGGGCTTGAAGCAGATCGGTCTGCGCGACGATTTCTTCGCCCTCGGCGGCCATTCGCTGCTGGCCACGCAAATCATCTCCCGCACCCGTCAGGCCTGCGACGTCGAATTGCCGCTGCGCGCGTTGTTCGAAAACAGTGAGCTGGGGGCATTCTCCCGGCAGGTTCAACAGAATCAGGCCAGCGGCAACACCAACAAACAACCGCCGATTGAAAAGGTCGACCGCAGCCAACCGGTGCCGCTGTCCTATTCCCAGCAGCGCATGTGGTTCCTCTGGCAGATGGAGCCGGACAGCCCGGCCTACAACGTCGGCGGCATGGCGCGGTTGCGCGGGGTGCTGGACATCGGGCGCTTCGAGACGGCGTTGCAAGCGCTGATCATGCGTCACGAAACCTTGCGCACCACGTTCCCGAGCATCGACGGCGTGGCGCAACAGCGCGTGCACCCGGAAACCGGGATGCGCATGGACTGGAAGGATTTTTCCGCGCTGGACGCCGACTTGCGCGAACAGCGGGTGCAGGCATTGGCCGACAGCGAAGCGCATCAACCCTTCAATCTGGAAACCGGGCCGCTGCTGCGCGCCTGCCTGGTCAAGACCGCCGAGCAGGAACATTACCTGGTGCTGACCCTGCACCACATCGTCACCGAAGGCTGGGCGATGGACATTTTCGCCCGGGAACTCAGTGCGCTTTACGAAGCGTTCGTCGATGACCGCGAATCGCCACTGGCGCCGCTGCCGGTGCAATACCTCGATTACAGCGTCTGGCAGCGTCAGTGGCTGGAATCCGGCGAGCGTCAGCGCCAGCTCGACTACTGGACCGCGCAACTGGGCCGCGAACATCCGCTGCTGGAGTTGCCCGCTGACCGTCCGCGTCCTGCGGTGCAAAGCCATCAGGGCGAGCTGTTCCGTTTCGACCTGAGCGATGATCTCGCGGCACGGGTCCGCGCCTTCAACGCGCAAAACGGCCTGACCCTGTTCATGACCATGACCGCCGCGCTGGCCGTGCTGCTTTACCGCTACAGCGGCCAGACCGACCTGCGCATCGGCGCGCCGGTGGCCAACCGCATTCGCCCGGAAAGCGAAGGGCTGATCGGTGCGTTCCTCAACACCCAAGTACTGCGTTGCCAGCTCGACGGGCAGATGTCCGTTGGCGAACTGTTCGAGCAGGTGCGCCACACCGTGATCGAAGGCCAGTCCCATCAGGACCTGCCGTTCGATCATCTGGTTGAAGCGTTGCAGCCACCGCGCAGCGCTGCGTACAACCCGCTGTTCCAGGTGATGTGCAACGTGCAGCGCTGGGAGTTCCAGCAGAGCCGTACGCTGGCCGGCATGACGGTCGAATACCTGGCGAACGATGCGCGAGCGACCAAATTCGACCTCAACCTGGAAGTGACCGACCTCGATCATCGGTTGGGTTGCTGCCTGACTTACAGCACCGACCTGTTCGATGAACCGCGCATTGCGCGCATGGCCGGGCACTGGCGCAATCTACTGGAAGCGCTGTTGGCCGATCCGCATCAGCGCCTCAGTGAACTGCCGTTGCTCGAAACCACAGAACAGCAAAAGCTGCTCGACAGCCTGGGCATCGAACCGGGTGAACATCGACTGGATCAGTGCATTCATCACCTGTTCAGCGAACAGGCGCTGGTGCGCAAGGATGCGCCGGCGCTGACGTTCGCCGGGCAAACCCTGAGCTACGCCGAACTCGACAGCCGCGCCAATCGCCTGGCCTGGATGCTGCGCGAGCGGGGTGTCGGGCCGCAGGTTCGCGTCGGTCTGGCACTTGAACGGTCGCTGGAAATGGTCATCGGCCTGCTGGCGATCCTCAAGGCGGGTGGCGCCTACGTGCCGCTCGATCCGGAATACCCGCTCGATCGCTTGCATTACATGATCGAAGACAGCGGCATCGGTTTGCTGCTCAGTGATGCGGCGATGTTCAAGGCCCTGGGTGATCTGCCGACAACCGTCAGTCGCTGGTGCCTTGAAGATGACGCTGCCGAATTGGCCAACTACCCGGCCACCGAGCTGCCGTTCATCAGCCTGCCGCAGCATCAGGCGTACCTGATTTACACCTCCGGCTCCACCGGCAAGCCGAAAGGCGTGGTGGTGTCCCACGGTGAAATCGCCATGCACTGCCGCGCGGTAATCGAGCGCTTTGGCATGCGTGCGGACGACTGCGAACTGCACTTCTATTCGATCAACTTCGATGCCGCGACCGAGCGTCTGCTGGTGCCGTTGTTGAGCGGTGCGCAAGTGGTCTTGCGCGCTCAAGGGCAGTGGGACGCAGAAGAAATCTGCGGATTGATCCGTCGCCACAACATCAACATCCTCGGCTTCACCCCAAGTTACGGCAGCCAACTGGCGCAGTGGCTGGCGACTCAGGGCGAAACCTTGCCGGTGCGCATGTGCATCACCGGCGGCGAAGCGTTGACCGGCGAGCACTTGCAGCGCATTCGTGCGGCGTTCAAACCGAGCCTGTTCTTCAACGCCTACGGCCCGACGGAAACGGTGGTCATGCCGTTGGCCAGTCTTGCACCGCAGCAGCTTGAAGAAGGGTTGGGCAGTGTGCCGATCGGCAGCGTGATCGGTGCTCGCGTGGCCTACATTCTCGACGCCGATCTGGCGCTGGTGCCGCAAGGCGCGACTGGTGAGTTGTACGTTGGCGGTGCTGGTCTGGCCCAGGGTTATCACGACCGTCCGGGCATCACGGCGGAACGCTTCGTGGCCAACCCGTTTGCAGCGGATGGCGGGCGAATTTATCGCACCGGCGACCTGGTGCGGCAGCGCGTCGACGGTCTGGTGGAATACCTCGGCCGCATCGACCATCAAGTGAAAATCCGCGGTTTCCGCATCGAACTGGGCGAGATCGAAACCCGACTGCTGGACCATGATTCGATCCGTGAAGCGGTGGTGCTGGCGCTGGACGCCCCGAGCGGCAAACAACTGGTTGGCTATCTGGTCACCGAAGTGGCTGAGCAGGACGAAGCGCAACAAGCCGAGCTGCGCGAAGCCCTCAAGGCTCACCTGAAATCGCAACTGCCGGAATACATGGTGCCGACGCATCTGATCCTGCTGGCGAGCATGCCGCTGACTGCCAACGGCAAACTCGACCGTCGCGCACTGCCGGCACCGGACCCCGAGCTGAATCGTCAGGACTATGTGGCGCCAAGCAACGAACTGGAGCTGACGTTGGCGCAGATCTGGTGCGAAGTGCTGAACGTCGCGCAGGTCGGCCTCAACGACAACTTCTTCGAACTGGGTGGCGACTCGATTCTGTCGATCCAGGTGGTCAGCCGCGCGCGGCAGCAGGGCATTCACTTCAGCCCGCGTGACCTGTTCCAGCACCAGACTGTTCAAACACTCGCCGCCGTGGCCAGCCGCACCGAGCAGGTTACAGCCGAGCAGGGTTTGCTCACCGGCGAATCGCGTCTGACCCCGATCCAGCACTGGTTCTTCGACACCGACTTGCCCGAGCGTCAGCACTGGAACCAGGCGTTGTTGCTGGAACCGACCGTTGCGCTGGAACCTCATCGCCTGGAGCAAGCGCTGCTGGCGGTGATCGAGCAGCACGACGCCTTGCGCTTGCGCTTCACCGAGGCGTGCGGCGCATGGACGGCGGCGCACCAGAAGGTGGGAGGCGCCCCCGTGTTGTGGCAAGTGCATGTGCCGGCGATGGATAAATGCGCGGCATTGTTTGCCGATGCCCAGCGTAACCTCGACCTCGAACAGGGGCCGTTGATGCGGGTGCTGCTGATCGATGGTCCCGAGGGCCAGCAACGGCTGTTCTTCGCGATCCATCACTTGGTGGTGGACGGCGTTTCCTGGCGTGTATTGCTGGACGATCTGCAAACGGTGTATCGCCAACTGGCGGCTGGGCAGTCGGTGAAACTGCCGGCGAAAACCAGCGCCTTCAAGGACTGGGCGGCCCGCTTGCAGGCGTATGCCGGCAGCGAATCCCTGCGTGAAGAACTGAGCTGGTGGCAGTCGCAGCTGGCCGGCCCGAGCGTCGAATTGCCGTGTGATCGCCCTGAGGGCGGCCGGCAGAATCGTCATGCGCAAACCGTCAGCGTACGCCTCGACGGCGAGTTCACTCGCCAGTTGCTGCAACAGGCACCGAGCGCCTATCGCACCCAGGTCAACGACCTGTTGCTGACGGCATTGGCCCGCGTGCTGTGCCGCTGGAGCGGGAATGAATCAGCGCTGATCCAACTTGAAGGCCACGGTCGCGAGGCGCTGTTCGACGAGATCGACCTGACCCGCACCGTCGGCTGGTTCACCAGCGCCTACCCGCTGCGCCTGACCCCGCAGAACATTGAAGAAGCCGCCGGCCAGGGCGCTTCGATCAAGGCGATCAAGGAACAACTGCGCGGCGTGCCGCACAAGGGCCTGGGTTATGGCGTGTTGCGTTACCTCGCCGACGACCTGTGCCGCGAAGCCATGGCCGCGTTGCCGGTGGCGTCGATCACCTTCAACTACCTCGGCCAGTTCGACCAGAGCTTTGGCGCGGACGCGTTGTTCCGTCCACTGGATGAGCCGGTCGGTGCCGCCCACGATCCGAAAGCGCCGCTGCCCAACGAGCTGAGCGTTGACAGTCAGGTCTACGGCGGCGAATTGGTGCTGCGCTGGACCTTCAGCGCCGAGCGCCACGATCCGCAAACCATCAGTGAACTGGCGGACGCCTACCTCGGCGAATTGCAGAGCCTGATCGTGCATTGCCTGCATGACGAGGCGGGCGGCCTGACGCCGTCGGACTTCCCGCTGGCGAAGCTGACCCAGCCGCAACTCGATGCACTGCCGATTCCGGCCGCCGCCATCGAAGACGTCTACCCGCTGACCCCGATGCAGGAAGGCATGCTGCTGCACACCTTGCTCGAACCGGGCACCGGCCTCTACTACATGCAGGACCGCTACCGCATCAACAGCGCGCTCGATCCGCAACGTTTTGCCGAGGCCTGGCAAGCGGTGATCGCCCGTCACGAAGCCTTGCGTGCATCGTTCTGCTGGAATGTTGGCGAAGACATGCTGCAGGTTATCCACAAGCCGGGCAGCACGCCGATCGAGTCCCTCGACTGGACGGCAATCGCCGAGGACGAGCAAGAACCCAAGTTGCAGGCGTTGCTGAAAAGCGAGCGTGAAGCCGGGTTCGATCTGCTGAATCAGGCACCGTTCCACCTGCGTTTGATCAAGGTTGGCGAAGCGCGCTACTGGTTCATGATGAGCAACCACCACATCCTCATCGATGCCTGGTGCCGCTCGTTGCTGATGAACGATTTCTTTGAGATCTACACCGCGTTGGGTGAGGGTCGCGAAGCTCAGCTGCCTGTGCCGCCGCGCTACCGCGACTACATCGGCTGGCTGCAACGCCAGAGCCTGGCCGAGGCGCGGCAGTGGTGGAAAACCAACCTGCAAGGCTTCGAACGGACCACGCCGATTCCGAGCGACCGGCCGTTCCTGCGTGAACATGCCGGCGACAGCGGCGGCATGATCGTCGGCGACCGCTACACCCGACTCGATGCCCGCGACGGTGCGCAACTGCGTGAACTGGCGCAGGCCCATCAACTGACCATCAACACCTTCGCCCAAGCGGCGTGGGCCCTGGTCTTGCGGCGCTTGAGCGGTGATCGCGACGTGCTGTTCGGCGTCACTGTGGCCGGGCGCCCGGTGGAAATGCCGGAGATGCAACGCACCGTCGGACTGTTCATCAACAGCATCGCGCTGCGGGTGAAGATGCCGGAAGACGACCAGCGTTGCAGCGTTCGTCAGTGGCTGAGCGGCTTGCTCGACAGCAACATGCAACTGCGCGAGTACGAATACCTGCCGCTGGTGAGCATTCAGGAAAACAGCGAATTGCCGAAGGGCCAACCGCTGTTCGACAGCCTGTTCGTGTTCGAAAACGCACCGGTGGAAGTCTCGGTGCTGGACCGTGCACAGAGCCTCAACGCGACCTCGGATTCGGGCCGCACCCACACCAACTTCCCGCTGACGGCGGTGTGCTATCCGGGCGATGATCTGGGCTTGCACCTGTCTTACGACCAGCGTTATTTCGATGAGTCGACCGTTGAGCGGATGCTCGGTGAGTTCAAGCGCCTGTTGCTGGCGCTGGTCGAAGGTTTCCATGGCGACATGGCGGACTTGCCGCTGCTGGGTGCCGAGGAACAGGATTTCCTGATCCACGGCTGCAACCAGAGCGAACACGATTACCCGTTGGAGCAGAGCTACGTTGCGTTGTTTGAAGCGCAGGTTGCGCAGCATCCGCAACGGATCGCCGCCAGTTGCCTCGATCAGCAACACAGCTACGCCGAACTGAACCAGCGCAGCAACCGTCTCGGCCATGCGTTGATCGCGGCCGGTGTCGGGCTGGATCAGCCGGTGGCGTTGCTGGCCGAACGCAACCTTGATCTGCTCGGGATGATCATCGGCAGCTTCAAGGCCGGCGCGGGTTATCTGCCGCTGGATCCGGGGCTGCCAAGTCAGCGCCTGAGCCGGATCATCGACCTGAGCCGCACGCCGTTACTGGTCTGCACCCAGGCCTGTCGCGAACAGGCGGTGGCGTTGCTGGAGGAATTCGGTTGCGCCAATCGGCCACGGTTGCTGGTGTGGGAAGAGGTGCAGGCGAGCGAAGTGTCGGTGGCGAATCCGGGCATCTACAGCGGCCCGGACAATCTTGCCTACGTGATCTACACCTCGGGTTCGACTGGCTTGCCCAAAGGTGTGATGGTCGAGCAGCGCGGCATGCTCAACAACCAATTGAGCAAGCTGCCGTACCTGAACCTCAGCGCTGCCGATGTGATCGCGCAGACCGCTTCGCAAAGCTTCGACATATCGGTCTGGCAGTTCCTTGCCGCACCGTTGTTCGGCGCGCGGGTGGACATCGTGCCGAACACCATTGCCCACGATCCGCAGGGCTTGTTGGCGCATGTATCGGCCCAGGGCATCACCGTGCTGGAAAGCGTGCCGTCGCTGATTCAGGGCATGCTCGCCCAGGAACGCATGAGCCTCGACGGCCTGCGCTGGATGCTGCCGACCGGTGAAGCGATGCCGCCGGAACTCGCGCACCAATGGTTGCTGCGCTACCCGGACATCGGGCTGGTGAATGCTTACGGGCCGGCGGAATGTTCGGACGACGTGGCGTTCTTCCGTGTCGACATGGCCTCGACTCGCGGCAGTTACTTGCCGATTGGCACGCCGACCGACAACAACCGTTTGTACCTGCTCGATGGCGCGCTGGACCTGGTGCCGTTGGGTGCGGTGGGCGAACTGTGCGTGGCCGGCACTGGTGTCGGGCGCGGTTATGTCAGCGATCCGTTGCGTACCGCGCAGGTGTTTGTGCCGAACCCGTTTGGCGCGCCGGGCGATCGTCTGTATCGCACCGGCGACCTTGCCCGTCGTCGCAGTGACGGTGTGCTGGAGTACGTTGGGCGCATCGACCATCAGGTGAAAATTCGCGGCTACCGCATCGAGCTGGGTGAAATCGAAGCGCGTCTGCATGAGCAGCCGGAAGTGCGCGAAGCGGCGGTTGGTGTGCAGGAAGGCGTGAACGGCAAGCATCTGGTCGGTTATTTGGTTGCGACTGATTCTTCACTTAATCCGACTGAGCGCCTGGAGCGCATCAAGCAACGCCTGCGCGCCGAGCTGCCGGAATACATGGTGCCGATGCACTGGCTGTGGCTGGAGCGGATGCCGCTCAATGCCAACGGCAAACTGGACCGCAAGGCGCTGCCGGCGCTGGAGATCGGTCAGTTGCAGAGCCAGGATTATCAGGCGCCGCGCAATGAACTGGAGCAGACGTTGGCGGGTATCTGGGCCGAGGTGTTGAAGGTCGAAAAGGTCGGTGTGCGCGACAACTTCTTCGAGTTGGGCGGGCATTCGCTGCTGGCGACGCAGATTGCGTCGCGGGTGCAGAAAGCCCTGCAACGGGACGTGCCGCTGCGGGCGATGTTCGAGTGCAGCACGGTGGAGGAATTGGCTGAGTACATCGACGGGTTGGCGGCGAGTGACATCACCGAGGACAAGGTTGATCGGTTGAATGACTTGATGGCGGAGTTGGAGGGTCTGTAATTCTCTAGCGTCTGTAAGGGCCTTTTCGCCAGCAGGCTGGCTCCCACATTTGAACTGTGTTCGCAGAACAAAATGTGGGAGCCAGCCTGCTGGCGATGGGGCCTCTTAAAGCACCACAAGGTTGACTGTGGAACCACAGCAGCACAGTCTCCCTGCTCCGGTTTTCACAAAGGAAACAGTCAATGCCCTTCGTTACGATTGACGGACAACCCCTTCACTACATCGATCAAGGCACCGGCCCCGCCGTATTGCTCGCCGGCAGCTACCTCTGGGACCAAACCATGTGGGCGCCGCAGATCGCCGCCCTGTCGCAGCAATACCGGGTCATCGCCCTGGACCTGTGGGGCCACGGTGAGTCAGGCTCGCTACCCGAAGGCACGCAATCGCTGGATGACATTGCACGTCAGGCGCTGGCCTTGCTCGATCATCTGCACATCGACCGTGTCACGCTGGTCGGTCTTTCCGTCGGTGGCATGTGGGGTGTGCGTCTGGCGCTGTCGGTTCCACAGCGGATCAACGGCCTGGTGCTGATGGACACCTACGTCGGTGTCGAACCTGAACCCACCCGCCAATACTATTTTTCGTTGTTCAAACAGATCGAAGACAGCGGCGTGATTGCACCGCAACTGCTCGACATCGTCGTGCCGATTTTCTTCCGTCCGGGCATCGACCCGCAGTCGGCGCTGTATCAGGATTTCCGCGCAAAACTGGCTGCGCTGCCGCCAGAGCGTCTGCGCGAAAGTATCGTGCCGATGGGGCGGATCACATTTGGGCGCGATGATGTGTTGCCGCGACTGGGCGAGCTGGAGGCTGAGGCCACGCTGGTGATGTGTGGTGATCAGGACAAGCCGCGACCACCGTCGGAAACCATTGAAATGGCCGAGTTGATCGGTTGCCCGTATGTGCTGGTGCCGGAGGCGGGGCATATCTCCAATCTGGAGAATCCGCGGATTGTGACTGAGGTGTTGCTGGAGTTTCTAGCCCGGAGAAATTAGTCGGTTGTACCGCCCCCATCGCGAGCAGGCTCGCTCCCACATTGGAATGCAATCCTCCTGTGGGAGCGAGCCTGCTCGCGATGGGGCGGTGAGGCCACTAAACCTCTGAAAAAAACTACTTCAGCCCGAGAATCTTTACCAGCTTGTCCGGCGACGGCGCGCCTTGCTGCTGTTGCAGCTCGCCCTTGTCGTCCATGTAGAAAATCGCCGGAGTGGCCTGCAATTCCAGGTCTTCCATCAACTGCATGTTCGCCGCCAGTTTCGCCTGAATCGCCGGCGGTACTTCTTTCAGCGCCTTGAGCGTACTGGCCTTGCCAGCCCCTTCGTGGTCTTGCAGGGCTTTTTGCGGATCCTTGGCGGCCAGCAATGCTGCGGATTTGCCCGGACTGTCTTCACGAATGATCCCGACCATGATGTGCCGCAACTGCACCTTGCCGGCCTTCACCCACGGCCGTGCCTGTTCCCAGAACACGTTGCAGTAAGGGCAGTTCGGATCGCTGAACAGGTACACCACGCGTGGCGCATCCTTGTTGCCGTCACCGATCCAGTTGCTCGCTTCCATCTTGCCCCAGATTTCCTTGGCCATCGGCGCGTACACCAGTTTCTGCAACGGCGCGCTGCTCAGGTCTTTGCCGTCGGCGTCGTACAAATTGCCCAGCAACACATGTTTGCCATCCGGCGTCAGGTACAGCGCCATGCCACGGTTCTGGTACTGCGCGGCATAACCGCGCAAACCATCGGGCGCATCGAACTGGCCGACGATTTTCGCGCCCTTGGCTTCGATCTTCTTGATTGCTTCGGGCAACTCTTCGGCAGCCTGTACCGACGGCAGGTGCAGCAGGGCGGCGCCCAGGGTCAGCGTCAGCAGGTGGCGGAGGCGGGGCATGGCAGTTTCCTTGAAGAAGTGGACGGTGTGGCCGGATTCGGGGTGTCAAAGTTTTCCAGGGCGCGGGCCAGGCTGGCGTCCGACAGTTCGCCCAGGTGACTGCCCAGCAGGCGACCGTCAGGGCTATAGAACAGCGTAGTCGGCAATGCCATCGAACCGACGGCCTGACCCAATCGACCGCTGCCGTCGAACAGTACGTTGGACAGGCTCAGGCCCTGGGTTTCCAGAAAGGTGCTGACGCTTTGCATGCTTTCCGCCTGATTGACGAACAGGAAGGTCAGGTCCGGGCGGTGTTGCTGAGCGTTTTCCAGCACCGGCATTTCCCGGCGACACGGCGGGCACCAGGTGGCCCAGAGATTGATCACCAGCGGCCCGCCCTTGTAATCCGCCAGTTGCACCGTTTCACCGGCGGCATTGCGCAGGGTGATGTCCGGCAGGCGCGTGCCTTGTTCGTAAATACTCAGGGAGAATGTCGCGAGCAGCCAGAAGGCCAGGCCACTGGCCACGCCAAAGCCCAGTGGGCGACGTAAACCCGGTTGACGCCAGCCTCGATACATCGCGGCCAGCAGCAGCGCGATCACACCCGGCCAGGCGAGAAAACCACCGTCGCGCAGGTCGATGACTTGCCACGGATCGTCGCGATAGTGCTTCCAGTACAGCGCGACGAAACTGATTCGGGCCGCCAGCATGCCCAGCAGGAACAGGCTGAACAGCACCGACTCGGGATTTTCACCGCCACGCTTGGCCGCCCGCCAGCCGACAAACGTCGCCAGCGCCAGGGCACTGATCAGCAGCAGGTGGTTAAGCGCGATGGCAAACGTGCCGAGGGTGAAAGTCAGCATTAACGGGCGTCTCGGGTGGTGGTCCAGCGTTGCAGGAAGGTGTCGGCATCGACCTCGCCGGTGATGCGCTGGCTGCGACGCTCGATGCCATCGGCGCCGATCCACAGAAAACTCGGTGGCCCCGGCACTTTATAACGGCCAAGCAGTTCGCGGCTGGCGGCATTGTCGGCGGTGACGTCCAGCCGTAGCAAGCGCACATCGCTCAAGGCGTCGAGCACGCGGGGTTGGCCGAACACCTGTTTTTCCATGACCTTGCACGACACACACCAGTCGGCGTAGTAGTCCAGCAGCACCCATTGGCCCTGAGCTTGTGCGGCATCGAGTTCCCGTTGCAGAGCGGCCGGGTCCTTGATTGTGGTGAACGCCTCGTGGCCGACCGGGCGGGCGACATTGCCCGCATTGGCGGCGCTATAGACTTGCAGCGGTTTCAACAGGTCATCACCGCCGCCCGCCGCACCGATCATCAACAGACTGCCCCACAGGCCGAGCAGCAATGA
The DNA here is from genome assembly GCF_019946675.1 of Pseudomonas sp. BF-B-15. Taxonomy (NCBI): domain Bacteria; kingdom Pseudomonadati; phylum Pseudomonadota; class Gammaproteobacteria; order Pseudomonadales; family Pseudomonadaceae; genus Pseudomonas; species Pseudomonas sp. BF-B-15. Next base: position 24,168 of record NZ_JAGYFZ010000016.1, on the reverse strand, counting down.
GCTGGCACCGAACAGATGCGCGACGCGCCCGAAACCTTGCGACTGCTTCCAGGCGCTGTAGGCGGCAATCAGCAACAACGCACCGCACAGACCGATCCACAGCGATTCATCCAGTACCGGGCGCAACATCAACAACGCGGTGGCGAGGAACAGGAAGCCGAACACGCCTTTGAGCAGGTTCATCCAGGCCCCGGGTTTGGGCAGGAAGCGGTTGCCGACGGTCACCAGCAACAACAGCGGCACACCGATGCCGATGCCCATGGCAAACAGAATCAACCCGCCGTGCAGCGCATTGCCGCTTTGCGCGATGTAGAGCAGTGCGCCGGCCAGCGGGGCGGTCATGCACGGACCGACCAGCAGACCGGACAGCGCGCCCAGCACACCCGCGCCGATCAGGCTGCCACCGCGCTGATTGCGCGAGACGTTTTCCAGCCGATCGCGCACGGCGACCGGTAGTTGCAGCTCGAAGAAGCCAAACATCGGCAACGCGAGCAGCACAAACACGGCGGCGAAACTGCCCAGCAACCAAGGGTTTTGCAGCAGTGCCTGCAAATTCGCACCGAGCAACGCCGCCAGAACGCCCATCGCCGCATACACCAGCGCCATGCTCACGACATAACTGGTGGCCAAGGCAAATCCGCGTTTGGGCGTCGCGCCACTGCCGACGATCATTCCGGCCAGAATCGGCAGCATCGGCAACGAGCAAGGGGTGAAGGCCAGCAGCAGGCCCAAACCGAAGAACACCAACAAGCTCCAACCCAACGCCCGTTGTTGCAGACTGCTGGCCAGGGCTTGATCCGGCGCTTCATCGGCCGCCGAAGCGACAACACTGCCGCCCAGGTCCATGACCTGGGTTTGCGGCGGATAACACAATCCGGCATCGGCGCAGCCCTGGAAGCCGACCTTGATCTGGCCGGTCGCGCCCGCCGGGATCTTCAGCTCCAGGCCCTGGCGATAAACCGGCTGTTCACCGAAGAATTCATCACTGTGAGACTCACCTTCGGGTAATGCAGGGTGCTGCTCAGCGGGCAACCCATCGAACTTCATGCGTTTCTGATACAGGTAGTAACCGTCGGTGATCTGCCAATAGAGCTGTGTTTCACCTGATTCGAGACGCTCGGAGGTGAAGGCAAACGCTTTTTCCACTGGCAGGAATTCAGGTTTGGTTTCGAACGGATTGGTCCCTGCCTGGGCCAGACCCGAGATCAAGAGAGCAAAAAAAAGAAGCAGTGAACGCATGGGTAAGCCTTATCCCTGTGCAGGTGAGGTGCACAGTGGCGGGCGGCGATTAACCGATGATTAACCGCCGCACACTTCTGCCATGACCTGTGATGAATTCAGTTATGAGTCAGTCCTGGCCAGCCCTCGTCTACGTCTCTTGCTTCCCCTTCCAGAATGTTTTTATCGATATTGTATTTCAAGTATTTATTGTCGCTCAAAAAGATGTACAGATAGCTGTCAGTAACGGAGGCATGGATCTGCACAGCAGTGATAATGTCATCGACATAAGGGCCGAGTCTTGGCCAGGTTGTGTATTTTATATCGCCGAGGACGAGCTTTTTACTGTGCCAGTCAAGCTCCAGGTATTTGCCGTTTTTTAAAATAAACTTGAAGATGGTTTGGCCAGAGGATCTGAACGGTCGCTGCCAGAAGGTACCTGCAATAATATCGTCGAAGTAGGGCAGTAGCATGCTCCATATCGACTCGCTGACTGGCGTGAAACTGAAAGGAGTATCTGCATCTTGATCGTATTCGCACACCATCGGTGTTTTTTCATCGTAGTAAAATAACCAGAGAATATCAGCGTCTAATTCGAGCCTGTTGGTGCCTACTATCCGGTCTGTGGAGAATCCGAAGCACAAATCTTGTGCGTGCGGATGAAACTCTCCCCAGTTATCTTGAGTTACCGCAGTTGGGTGGCTCGAAGCAACACTGCCTTCGCTGTTGTTGTATCGTGAATAGGTATCGTCATCTTTGAAGAAAAAATAGCAGCGATCTCTGCCTGAGCGCCAATCAACGGCTACGAAGTTTTTTAGTTCGGGCATGATTTAAATCCTTTTTATCAGTGTTTGTAATGGCGCGGAAGCGCGATAAAGGTAAGTTATAAAAAGTAGTGCTGTAGTGATAAGTGTGAAGATTGAAGCGCGTAACAATTGTGGTTGAATCTTTTGGTGATGTCTGAAATATAAGGTGGTATCGCAGGTGTTGGTTGTGGAGTTTTATTTTTATGGTGGCGGTTGTGCTCTGTAATAGAGTGTTTGCTTTAGGTTGTTATAGTGCGAAGTGTTGTCTGTGTTCGTATGTTGGTCAATGCTTGTGGCGTTAAAGAATGTGTATTGTTGTTGTTGTTGTTGTTGTTGTTGTTGTTGTTGTTGTTGTTGTTGTTGAGAGTTGTAAGTCTGTGTTCAAAAGGTTTCAATGATCCGGTCGTTTTGGTGGATGGCCGAACGGGAAATTTTCGCGGTGCAGGTCATTCAGCGATTTCCCTCAATGATGATGAGCGGCAGCGGCATAATGCCGGGTTAATCGATACTCTTTTTAATGACCATTTTTGCGAAGGTCTTATCCATGCACGTACTGGTTTGCGAAGACGATGAGCTGATCGCCAGCGGCATTGTCGCCGGCCTCACTGCCCAGGGCCTGACGGTGGAGCACGTCAACACTGCCTCGAAGGCCCGGGCCATGCTCAAGGTCGCCGAGTTCGACGTGATGGTGCTCGACCTCGGTCTGCCGGATGAAGACGGGCTCAAGCTATTGCAGCAGTTGCGCCATCATGGCCTGGAGATTCCGGTGCTGATCCTCACCGCCCGGGATTCGGTGACCGACCGCGTCGACGGCCTGCAAGCGGGGGCCGACGATTACCTGCTCAAGCCGTTCGACCTGCGCGAACTCGCCGCACGCCTGCACACGTTGTTGCGACGGGTGGCGGGGCGCAGCGTCAACCTGATCGAACACGGCCGCTTGACGTACGACCCGAGCAGCCGCGAAACCATGCTTGGCGGTCAGCCGGTGGATCTTTCCCGTCGCGAACAGTCACTGTTGCAAGCCTTGCTGCACAACCGTGGCCGGGTGCTGTCCACGGAGCAGTTGAAAGACAGCGTCTATGGGTTCAACGACGAACTGGAAAGCAACGCCCTCAACGTGCATATCCATCACCTGCGGCGCAAACTGGGTAATGGCATTGTCGAGACCGTGCGTGGCCTGGGCTATCGCCTGGGGCCGGCCGATGATGGAGAGGAAGTGAAAAAGTGATGAGCCTGCGTTTGCGCCTGAGCCTGACGCTCGGCGCCGCATTTGCGCTGATCTGGGCCCTGGCAGCGGCCTGGATGCTCAGCGACCTGCGCAACCAGATGATGTTTTCCCTCGACCAGCGGCTGGTGGCATCGGCGCGCATGGTCGCGGGCCTGATGGAGCAACTGCCGCCGTTGCCGACCAAGGGCGAGGGCACCCATTTCAGTGCGGAACAACTGAATATTCCGGGCGGGATGGCGTGTCAGGTCAGCTCGCTGCGCGGCGAAATCCTCGCCCGCAGCCACACCGATCCACAACAAACACTGCAAGCCGAGAAAATGGGCTTCCACGATCAGATGATCGACGGCGCACCGTGGCGCAGTTTCACCCTGGCCCGTGGCGATCTGCGCATCACCACGGCGGATCGGCAAATCGAACGTGAAGCGCTCAACATGTCGATCCTGCTGGCCGCTTCGGTGCCGGTGGGTGTGGCGTTGCTCGGTTGCCTGTGCCTGCTGTGGCTGGGGATCGGCCAGGGCCTGGCGCCGCTGAACCGCATGCGCGATGCCTTGATGCGACGCAGCGCCGACTCGCTGGAACCCTTGCAGATTCAGCCGCTGCCCAGTGAGTTGCAACCGTTGCTGGACACTCAGAACCAGCTGTTCCAGCGCATCGGCAAGACCATCGAGCGCGAACGCCGATTGACCGGCGACGCGGCCCACGAACTGCGCAGCCCGCTGACGGCCATCAAAACCCACCTGCAAGTGGCGCGCATGACCGATGGCGCGGCACGGGATCAGTCCCTGGCGCGGGCCGAAGAGGGCGCCGACCGTCTGCACCGCACGCTTGAGCAATTGTTGTTGCTGGCAAGGGTCGAGGGCAGTCTGTCGTTCGACGACGGTGTGCAATGCAGCGCCGAGCAAGTGGCGAAACTGGCGATTCAGGATGCCGCCAGCGGTGATCGTCAGCGGATCAAATTCAAGCTGCCACCGAAGCTCTCCCACGCGCCGGTGCAAATGCCGGCGGTGCTGTCGATCGCGGCGTTGCGCAACCTGCTGGACAACGCGCTGCGCCATACCCCGAACGACGGTGCGGTAGAACTGAGCCTGGTAACCACCGGCAACCGCGTGCAGTTCGTCGTGCGCGACCATGGACCGGGCATTGCCGAGGACGATATGCAACACCTGACCCAACGCTTCTGGCGCAACGGACAGAGCACCGGCTGCGGTCTGGGGTTGGCGATTGTCCAGGCGATTGTTCAGCGTTGTGGCTGCACGCTGCATTTCGACAGCCGGCCGGATGGCTTGCGGGTCGAGCTGACGATGCCGTTGCAAACGGTCTAACAAACGACATACATCCTTGTAGGAGCAGAGCTTGCTCGCGAAGGCATCCGTACATTCAACGTTGATGTTAACTGTACGGACGTCTTCGCGAGCAAGCTCTGCTCCTACAGGGGGGGTGTTGCACATCAAATGTAACGTCTCGCCATTGGCGTTCCGACGGCCACCAGCGCTATCGTCCCCGGCAGCTTTTTCTCAATGGATTGAGGTTACAGCGCCATGGAAAACCCCCTACACATCTGCAAGGCAACCCCCGCCGACGCCGGGATCATCAGCCGGATCGTCGAGCGTTCCATCCGCGTCGGCTGCGCGCTCGACCATCGCAACGACCCGCAAACCGTCGCCACCTGGACCCACAACAAAACCGTCGAACACATTCAACCGTGGCTGACCGACCAACGGTTGTACCTGAACATCGCCCTGTTGCAGGACAAACCGGTCGGCGTCGCGATGGCGGCGATCAGCGGCAAGCTTGCTTTCTGTTACGTGCAGCCGGAATGGTTTCGTCGTGGCGTCGGGCAAGCGCTGGTGCGCGACCTTGAAGGCTGGCTGATCGATAACGGGCTGGCTCAGGTACGACTCAACAGCACCCGGACCAGCGAAGCCTTTTACCGGCATCTGGGTTATCAGCCCTGTGCTGAAACCTTCACCGTAGCCGGGCTTCGTGCCATCCCCATGCACAAGGGCCTGACCCCGCCTTCATAGAAAGCCGGGCAAGGGTCTAAATCCTTGGCGCCCTGATGCGTTTCCAGAACAGGAAAACCTTATTGAGGGGTCGAGAGATGTCAGTCGCTACCAGCCTTATGGAAGATCAGTCGGCCCGGATCGCTCCGGCGCCGGCCGAAACGCTTTATCAGTTCAACGAATCGCCATTGCTGGCGCGCCAGAGCCAGCAGGAGTCGAATGCCCGCAGCTACCCGCGACGCATTCCCCTGGCACTCAAGCGCGCAAAGGGCATTTATGTCGAAGACGTCGAAGGCCGCAGCTTCATCGACTGCCTTGCCGGTGCCGGAACGCTGGCCCTGGGGCATAACCATCCGGTGGTGATCGAAGCGATCCAGCAAGTGCTGACCGATGAACTGCCGTTGCACACCCTCGACCTGACCACCCCGGTCAAGGATCAATTCGTCCAGGACCTGTTCGGCCTGCTGCCGCCAGCCCTGGCTGCGCAAGCGAAAATCCAGTTCTGCGGCCCGACCGGCACCGATGCCGTGGAAGCCGCGCTGAAACTGGTGCGCACCGCCACCGGCCGCAGCACCGTGCTGTCGTTCCAGGGCGGTTATCACGGCATGAGCCAGGGCGCGCTGAGCCTGATGGGCAGCCTGGGGCCGAAAAAACCGTTGGGCGCATTGCTCAGCAGTGGCGTGCAGTTCATGCCGTATCCCTACGATTACCGTTGCCCGTTCGGCCTCGGCGGCGCGCAAGGCGTGCAGGTCAACCTGAACTACCTGGAAAACCTGCTGAACGATCCCGAGGCGGGTGTGCAATTGCCGGCCGCTGTGATTGTCGAGGCTGTTCAGGGCGAGGGCGGGGTGATCCCGGCTGATCTCGATTGGTTGCGCGGTCTGCGTCGCATCACCGAAAAGGCGGGTGTGGCGTTGATCGTCGATGAAATCCAGAGCGGTTTCGCCCGCACCGGCAAGATGTTTGCCTTCGAGCACGCCGGGATCATTCCGGACGTGGTGGTGATGTCCAAGGCCATCGGCGGCAGCTTGCCGCTGGCGGTGGTGGTGTATCGCGACTGGCTCGACACCTGGTTGCCGGGCGCGCATGCCGGGACCTTCCGTGGTAACCAAATGGCCATGGCGGCGGGCTCTGCGGTGATGCGTTATCTGGCTGAACACAAGGTTTGCGAACACGCTGCGGCCATGGGCGAGCGCTTGAGCGAACACTTGCGCATTCTTCAGCGGGACTTCCCGCAACTAGGCGATATTCGCGGTCGTGGCTTGATGCTTGGCGTCGAGCTGGTTGACCCGACCGGCGTGCCGGATGTGCAGGGACATCCACCGATCTTCGCGCGGCTGGCGCCGCTGGTGCAGCGTGAATGCCTCAAGCGTGGGTTGATTCTTGAGCTGGGCGGTCGGCATGGCGGCGTGGTGCGCTTCCTGCCGCCGCTGGTGATTAGCGCTGCGGAAATCGATCGGGTGGCGGAGATTTTTGGTCGGGCGATGGCTGCGGCCACTGCCAGCCTCTAAATTTTCCGGGCCCCGCAACGTTCTTTCTACATAACGGCTGCGCACGCAGTGCAGCCCACCCTTACAGCGATGGAGAGACACCATGACGTCAGTATTCGACCGCGAGGACATCCTCTTTCAGGTCGTGGTCAACCACGAAGAGCAGTACTCGATCTGGCCCGACTACAAGGCCGTGCCGGAGGGCTGGCGCACCGTGGGCAAGAGTGGCTTGAAAAAGGAATGCCTGGCTTACATCGAAGAAACCTGGACCGATATGCGTCCGCTGAGTTTGCGCAAGAAGATGGAAGAGCAGGCGGCTGTGGCTCACTGAAGTCTTCGTGCAAAGAGAAGCCCGCTGGACCGAGAAGGTCAGCGGGCTTTTTTGCGTCTGCATGTTGTGGCGTCGAGCGCGGAACCTGTAGGAGCCAGCTTGCTGGCGATGGCGGCCTAGTAGCCGACCTGTATTTTTGGTTCGAGTACATATCCGTTGCTGCGGTAACGGCCGCTAATGGTTTCGCCCTTACGGCGAGTCCCTTTTTCAAACGCCAAAAAGGAACCAAAAGGCTTTGCCCCTGACGTACGGCCCTTCGCCTAGGCTCAGGGTACCCTCGCTCCGGTCCTGCTCCGTGGGCCCGCCGCCATCGGCCATCCCTGGCCGGGGGCGGCTACCGCGGCATCCTTGCCGCGGTGCCCACTGCGCAGAACCTCCACTCGGCCTCCCGACGGGGCAGATCAAAATCAAAAGCCAAAGCAAAGCAAAAACCAAGGCAAAGCAAAAACCAAGGCAAAGCAAAAACCAAGGCAAAGCAAAAACGAGGCGGCCTGCCAGCCGACCTGTCTCTATGATCGTACGCATTCCCCTGTAGGAGCCGGCTTGCTGGCGATGGCGGTGGGTCAGTCAACTTATTTCTCGACTGACCCACCGCCATCGCCAGCAAGCCGGCTCCTACAGTTGATCGGTGTCATGCCCGCGTATCGGATTCGTATGACGATGCTGCTGGGGCTTTGTGGTTGATCTGAGATGTCAGGCGTACACATTCCCTGTAGGAGCCAGCTTGCTGGCGATGGACGTCAACGATAACGCGGGGTGTCTGAATAAACGCGTTGTTCGGACGTTTTTCGCCGGCAAGCCGGCTCCTACAGGGAATCCCATACGCTTTTGATTTTCACCACTCATCAGGCCGAGCGTTAGCTCGCCTTCAGCTTTTGATCTGAGCGCCCCCTCGAGAGGCCGAGTGGAGGTTCTGCGCAGTGGGCAACCCGGCATGGATGCCGGGTTAGCCGCCCCCGGCCATGGATGGCCGATGGCGGCGGGCCCACGGAGCAGGACCGGAGCGAGGGTATGCCGAGCCTAGGCGAGGCACCGAACGAAAGGGGCAAGAGCCTTTTGGTTACTTTGGGGCTTTTCCAAAGTGACTCGCCGTAAGGGCGAAACCAATAGCCACCGTTACCGCAGCAATGGATATGTACCCCATCAAAAAACTCGTCAGCCGAAACACAGCCATCGCCAGCAAGCCGCCCCCTACAGGGAATGTTCGCTACCCTCAAACCCGGCTTTCATGCTGCCGGGTATCACTGACAATCAACCCCCTGATCCCCTCAAACAACTCATCACTCTGCGCCTCGGTGCAATCCTCGCCATAACGCTTACGCACCCCGTAATGACTCAGAATCAAATGCACATCCGCATGCAATCCATGCTGCTTCAGACAGTTCTCGACACATTGCAGCGGGCAACCATCCAGCGCAAAAATCCGCCGCCCCGACCGCGCCTTGTTGACCAGCGCGGCCACATGCCCGCCGACACCGGCGATGCAGGACATTTCAGCAACGCCACTGCGATCCAGGCGCACAGCCAATGTGTTGGCCAGTTGCGCAACATTGGAACAGCCGGAACAGGCATAGACCAGAGGCAAAGTCGAAGGGGGCATTGACGCTCTCCGTTGATGGGGTGTTCGAGTGTGCAAGGCACAGGGCATTGCGCATTGATGGCAGTCAATTCCGGTTACTGGAACGCCGCCAGGTCCTCTTCCGCGAGGATGCTGATGTGGCGTCGCTCCATGGCGATCAGGCCGCTGTCCACCAGGCGATGCAAAATCCGCGAAAAGGTTTCCGGCTGAATCCCCAGCTTCGACGCCACCAGGCGTTTGGACATCTGCAAGACAATCTGGCCGGTGACCGGGTTGCGTTCCTGAAACAGGAAATTGATCACCCGACGGCTCGCGCTCGCCATGGTCAAGGTGTCGATGTCCCGCAGCCGCAAGTGCAGGTGAACACTCATACTCGCCAGAATCGCCAGGCAGACTTTCGGCTGGTCCTCCAGCGCATTGCGATAGTGGGTGCCCTCGATGCTGACCAGCACGCTGTCCTTCAACGCGGTGGCGCTCACCGGGTAGAGACGGGCCTGGCTGAACAGCAGCGCTTCGGCAAAGGTTTGCCCGGGCTGGATGATCTCCACCAGGTTTTCCTGGCCTTCGCCAGTGAGCCGGTACAACTTGACCTGGCCGCTGACCAGCAGAAAAAATCGTTTGGCCGGATCGCCCTGATGCATGAGCGTGCTGTGACAAGGCAGGCGCTTGAGCATGGCCAGGGCACAGACTTCCTCGAAGACTTTCTCCGGCAATTGGCTGAACAGATGATGACGGCGCAACGTTAAAACGATGGAAGGGTGGGTCAGCATGGCGTACCTCCGCTGACGGTCATAGTAGAGAGCGCAGGCCGGTTGACCTATGCCTCTGCAGGCCTACCTCCAAGGAGGCATGGCCGTCAGCCCGCACTGCGCAGATGCTCCATGGCCCACACCGCCGCCTCGACCCGCGAGCGCAAACCGAGTTTGTGCAGCAGGTTCTTGACGTGAACCTTGACCGTCCCTTCGGTGATGCCCAGCTTGTGCCCGATGACCTTGTTGCTGAAGCCGCTGGCGATGGTTTTCAACACCTGGCGTTCGCGCTCGGTCAGTTCGACCACCGCCTGGCGTGGCGGCGAGCGCAATGCCTGGGCCATGACCTGGGTCAGGCCGGGGCTGATGACCAATGCACCGTCCAACGCTTCGCGGATGTACTGGATCAACAGTTCGGGCTCCATGTCCTTGAGCAGATAACCGTCGGCATCCAGGCGCAACGCGTCGCGAATATCGTCCTCGGCGTCCGACACGGTGAACAGCAACACCTTGCCGGTGTAGTGCATCGCGCGCAGTCGACGCAGGGTTTCAATGCCGTTCATTTGCGGCATGTTGTTGTCGAGCAACACCAGGTCCGGTTGCAGCGGTTCGATCAGGCTGAGCGCTTCCTCGCCATGGTTGGCTTCGCCGACGATCAGGAAGTCATCTTCGAGTTCGAGCATTTGGCGGATGCCGCGACGCATCATGGGATGGTCGTCTACCAGCAGGATTCTATGGTGTGGGGACGGGTTCATGTGACGCTACCTTCTGTGTGCTGTCCGAGAAATTCCGGGTGGAATTCCAGCTGGACGAGGGTGCCTTGAGGCTCCCTGGAAAATATGTGCAAGTGGCCGCGCAAGCTCCGCGCCCGCTCATCCATGATGTTCAGGCCGTGATGTTCGCGCTGGTCGACGTCGCCGCTGAAGCCGCGCCCGTCATCCTCGACCGACAGCCTCACGGTTTCGCCGTCCTGACGCAGTTCCAGCCAGGCGTTTTGCGCGTGAGCGTGGCGCAGGCAATTGGAGAGCGCCTCGCGGGTGATCTGCAAAATGTGGATCTGCTCGCTGGCCGAGAGCTGAAAGGCCAGCGCATCGACGTGCAGGTGCACCTGGAATTCGCCACGACGGGAGAATTCTGCGGCAGTGTCCTTGAGCTCCTGCACCAGCCCGGCATCGTGAATCTGCAGGCGGAAAGTGGTCAGCAGTTCGCGCAATTGGCGGTAGGCATTGTTCAGTCCTTCGCGCAGTTCGGCGGTGACGTTTTCCAGGGTCTGCACCGGTTCGCCCCGGCGCATCAGGGTCTGCATGCGGCTGACTTGCAGCTTCATGTAGGACAGGGCCTGGGCCAGTGAGTCGTGCAGTTCGCGGGCGATGATCGTGCGCTCTTCCAGCAACAGCAGCCGATGATCCTGTTCCCGTTGGCGTTTGAGTGAGAGCGAAGTGCCGATCAGGTTGGCCAGGGCCTGGATCAGTTGGGTTTCCCAGGCTTGCGTGGGGTGGCCGTCGACAAAGTAGGCCTTGAGTTCACCCAGTTCGCTGCCCTGGTTGCTGATGCTGAAGGATTGCGGTCTCGCGTCGTGGTGTTTCTGGCACGTGGCGCAATCGCTGCTGGCGCAGACGTCGCGGATGTTGGCGCCATGCAGGGCGATCAGTTGCTGGGCAGGCGCCTGCGCCTGGCCTTGCAAGCACAGCGACAGGCGCAGGCCCGGCAGGCGTTGCTGGAAGCGCCGGATCAACTCGTCCAGCCCTTCGGCATTGGCCAGGCGCGTGGCCAGGCTGCGGCTGCTTTGATACAGCAGCTCCAGCGCAGCGTTGGCCTGTTGCAGGTTCAGGGTTTTTTGCCGGACCTGACTTTCCAGCGTGCGGTGCGACTCTTCTATCGTTTCGGCCATGGCGTTGAAGCTTGTGGCCAACTGGCCCAGTTCGTCCTGGGACTGATGGTTGACCCGCACCTTGAAATCACCGCGTCGAAAGCGCTGGGTTGCGTCCACCAATTCCTTGAGGGGCGTGACGACGCCGTACTGCAACTCGTACAAACCTATCAGCAGGACAATCATGGTGGTGAACAGCGCCATGCCCTGGATCACTTGTTGCCAGCCCTGCTTTTGCTCGCTCTGGCGCTGGAGCAGGCTGACGAACTGGTTCAGTTGCTCAACGAACGGCCGCGCCTGGGCTTGAAATGCCACGGCATCGCCGCGTTCCAGCGCCGGGCGCAACGCTTCGTTCCATTGTTGCTGGAGTTGCCTATAGCTGGTTTGCAACGCGGTGGTCGGGCCATCTTCCAGCACGGCCTTGAGTGACTGGCTGTTGAGGCGACGTTGCAGGCTGTCGGTGATGCCGATGATTTCTTCATCGGTGGCACCGGCGGCGAGTTTCCAGCTCAGGTGGTAGGTTTCCATGCGCACCGAACCCGCGGTGTTGATGGCGGCGGCATCACCCTGGCTGAACCAGGCGATCAACCCGGCGCTCAACGAGCTGGCGAGCGCGAGCACGGCGATCAGGATCACCGCGAGCCCGGCGCGGGCGGGCAGGGAGCTGCGCAACCAGCGAATCATCGGCGCAGGTCCCGGGGGTAAAGCAGAAAGCAGAGCATGTACAGCTCCAGAGTGAGGTTGTTTGTTATGGCCTCTTCGCGGGCAAGCCTCGCTCCTACAGGATTGGGTCCGGCTGCCGAAAATGGGAACGACTTCAATCCTGTAGGAGCGAGGCTTGCCCGCGAAGGCGATCCAGAGGTGCGCTACCTCTAAAGAGTTGTCGACGGCTCCCTGTCGACAGAACACTGGGTGGAAAAAGTTAAAACGCTGATAAACAAGGGGTTTTAAGCATTCTCCGGTCTACCTCCTTGGAGGTAGGCAGTGCAAGCATAGGCTTGGGCCCGCTTGGGCTTCGTTGACGTGGATCAAGTTTTTACGGGGTTGCTCTCTCTAGTCTGCCGCCATGGCTAACTGACTGGAGAGCATTGTGACCCAACCCCGTGTACGACAAGGCTTGGTGCTGGGCATGAGCACGCTGGCCTTCACTGTATGTTTCATGGTCTGGATGATGTTTGCCGTGCTCGGTGTGCCGATCAAGGAACTGCTCCAGCTCAACGAAACCCAGTTCGGCCTGCTGGCCGCGACCCCGGTCTTGACCGGCTCGCTGGTGCGTTTGCCGCTGGGGTTGCTGACCGACCGCTTTGGCGGGCGCAGCGTGTTCTTTCTGCTGATGCTGTCCTGCGTCGCACCGCTGTACCTGATCAGCCACGCCACCGCCTATTGGCAGTTTTTGCTGCTGGGCCTGTTCGTCGGTTTGGCCGGCGGCTCGTTCTCGGTCGGGATTGCCTACGTCGCCAAGTGGTTCGACAAAGAGAACCAGGGCTTCGCCATGGGCATCTTCGGCGCCGGTAACGCCGGGGCTGCGGTCACCAAGTTTCTCGCCCCGGCCCTGATCGCCGCCGGCAGTTGGCAGCTGGTGCCGAAAGTCTTCAGCGCCATCCTCTTTATCACTGCGCTGTCGTTCTGGTTCCTCAGTGCCGAAAACAAGGACCACCGCAGTGCCTCGGGCGCCACGCTGCGTGAGCAACTGCGTTCGCTGAAAGATCCTGCGGTGTGGCGCTACTGCCAGTACTACTCGATCGTCTTCGGCGGTTATGTGGCCCTCGCGCTGTGGATGACCAAGTACTACGTGCAGGAATACGGTTTCAGCCTGCAAAGCGCGGCGCTGCTGGCGGCGTGTTTTTCCCTGCCCGGTGGCGTGCTGCGTGCCGTCGGTGGCTGGATGTCGGATCGCTGGGGCGCGCAAAGCGTGACCTGGTGGGTGTTGTGGGTCAGCTGGATCTGCCTGTTCCTGCTCTCGTACCCACAGACCCAACTGCAAGTGCAGACCATCAACGGCACCGTGGATTTCCACATCGGCCTCAATCCCGCGCTGTTCACCGTGCTGCTGTTCGTCATGGGCATTGCCTTCGCGTTCGGCAAGGCCTCGGTCTTCAAATACATCGCCAATGACTACCCGAAAAACATGGGCGCGGTGTCCGGCATCGTCGGTCTGGCCGGTGGCCTGGGCGGTTTCGTGTTGCCGATCATGTTTGGCGCCCTGGTGGACCTCACCGGCGTGCGCTCGTCCTGCTTCATGTTGATGTACGGCGTGGTCTGGGTCTCCCTCACCTGGATGTACTTCAGCGAAATGCGCAAAAGCCCGGTGCTTGGTAAAGCGCCGACGCTGACCCCGTCCCCGATTTCCAGCATTGCCCAAGGAGAACAACATGTCCGTTCTGCAAAAGCCTGAAAAAGGGCCGGTCATTCATGACTGGCGCCCCGAGGACCCTGCGTTCTGGGGAAGCAGCGGCAAACAGACCGCCACGCGCAACCTGTGGATCTCCATTCCCGCGCTGCTGTTGGCCTTCGCGGTGTGGATGGTCTGGAGCACGGTGATCGTGCGCCTGAACGCCATCGGCTTCACCTTCACCACCGACCAGTTGTTCTGGCTGGCGGCGTTGCCGGGGCTGTCCGGCGCGACCTTGCGCGTCTTCTATTCCTTTATGGTGCCGATCTTCGGTGGCCGGCGCTGGACCGCCCTGAGCACCGCATCGTTGCTGGTGCCATCGATCTGGATGGGCTTCGCGGTGCAGGACCCGGGCACCCCGTACAGCGTGTTCGTATGGATTGCCTTGCTCTGCGGTTTTGGCGGCGGCAACTTCGCCTCGAGCATGTCCAACATCAGCTTCTTCTACCCGAAGTCCCAGCAAGGCACGGCCCTGGGCCTCAACGCCGGGTTGGGTAACCTGGGCGTCTCGGTGATGCAGTTCTGCGTGCCGCTGGTGATCACCTTCGGCGTGTTCGGGGTCATGGGTGGCAATCCGCAAACCCTGCCGGACGGTGGCCAATTGTGGCTGCAGAACGCCGGGTTCATCTGGGTGCCGTTCATTGTCCTGGTGACGGTGCTGGCCTGGTTCGGCATGAACGATTTGTCCAGTGCGCGGGCCTCGTTCAGCGAGCAAGCGGTGATCTTCAAACGCAAGCACAACTGGCTGATGTGCTGGTTGTACCTGGCGACCTTCGGTTCGTTCATCGGTTTTTCCGCTGCGTTTCCATTGCTGATCAAAACCTCGTTCCCTGATGTGATCGCACTGAAATTCGCCTTCCTCGGCCCGTTGGTGGGTGCGCTCGTGCGTCCATTGGGCGGCTGGCTGGCGGACAAGCTCGGCGGCGCAAAAGTGACCTTGTGGAACTTCGTCGCGATGATCGTGATGGTCTTCGGTGTCATGCACTTCCTGCCGCAGAACGGTACGGGCGGCAACTTCTACGGCTTCCTCGGCATGTTCATGCTGCTGTTCATCACCACCGGCGTGGGCAACGGCTCCACCTTCCGCATGATCCCGGTGATCTTCCGCACCCAGCATGAAAAAGCCGCTGCCGGAAAATCCCCGGCCGTACGCGAACAAGCACTCAAGAATGCCGGCAAAGAGTCCGCCGCCGTCCTGGGCTTCAGTTCGGCCATGGGCGCCTTCGGTGCGTTCTTCATTCCCAAATCCTTCGGCACTTCGATGGCCCAGACCGGCGGACCGGAGATGGCCTTCTACATGTTCGTCGGTTTTTACCTGAGCTGCATCGTCGTGACCTGGTGGTGGTACGCGCGCAAAGGCGCCGCGACACCCTGCTGAGACGACCCGAATCCAACCATTGCGTGGGCGGGGCACAGAACCCCGCAGCAAGCCTGAGAGGACTACACCGTGAGTCATTTACTGGATCAATTGCGGTTTTTCAATCGCAAGCAAAACGAGTTTTCCGAGGGTCATGGAGAGACCCGCAAAGAGTCGCGCGACTGGGAGAACGTCTACCGTTCGCGCTGGCAGTACGACAAGATCGTGCGTTCCACCCATGGGGTGAACTGCACCGGGTCTTGCTCGTGGAAGATCTACGTGAAGAACGGCCTGATCACCTGGGAAACCCAGCAGACCGACTACCCGCGTACCCGCAACGACCTGCCCAACCATGAGCCGCGTGGCTGCCCGCGCGGCGCCAGTTACAGCTGGTATATCTACAGCGCCAACCGGCTCAAGTACCCGAAAATCCGCAAGCCGTTGCTCAAGCTCTGGCGCGATGCGCGCCAGACCATGGCGCCGGTCGAAGCCTGGGCCAGCATTGTCGAGGACAAGGCCAAGGCCGACTCCTATAAAAGCAAGCGCGGCATGGGCGGCTTCATTCGTTCCAGCTGGGACGAAGTCAACGAGATCATCGCGGCGTCCAACGTCTACACCATCAAACAGTACGGCCCCGACCGGATCGTCGGGTTCTCGCCGATCCCGGCCATGTCGATGGTCAGCTACGCCGCAGGCTCGCGTTACCTGTCGCTGATCGGCGGCGCCTGCCTGAGCTTCTACGACTGGTACTGCGACTTGCCACCGGCCTCGCCAATGGTTTGGGGTGAGCAGACCGACGTGCCGGAATCGGCCGACTGGTACAACTCCAACTACATCATTGCCTGGGGTTCCAACGTTCCGCAGACCCGTACCCCCGACGCGCACTTCTTCACCGAAGTCCGTTACAAGGGCACCAAGACCGTGGCGATCACTCCGGACTATTCGGAAGTCGCCAAGCTCACCGACCTGTGGCTGAACCCCAAGCAGGGCACCGACGCGGCGCTGGCGCAGGCCTTCAACCATGTGATCTTCAAAGAATTCCACCTGGACAAACCGAGCGCCTATTTCACTGACTACGCCAAGCGCTTCACCGATCTGCCGGTGCTGGTGCTGCTCAAGCAAATGGCCGACAAGGCGCCGGGCGCCGGTTACCAGCCGGACCGTTTCCTGCGCGCCAGCGACTTGACCGACAACCTCGGCCAGGAAAACAACCCGGAATGGAAAACCATCGCCCTGGATACCAGCGGCGAACTGGTGTCCCCTCAGGGCTCCATCGGTTATCGCTGGGGCGAGAAGGGCAAGTGGAACATCCTCCCGCGTGAGGGTGGCGAAGGTCGCGAGATCGATCTGAAACTGAGCCTGATTGGCGATGACGTGGCCGAAGTGGCGTTCCCGTATTTTGCCGGCGAGTCCCACGAGCACTTCCAGCACGTGGCCGGCGATGCCGTGCAATACCGTCGTGTGCCGGTGCACAGCATCGTTCTGGCTGACGGCAGCGTGGCCAAAGTCGCCACCGTGTTCGACCTGTCGGCCGCTAACCTGGCGATCGACCGTGGCCTGGGTGGCGAAAACGTCGCCAAGGATTACAACGACGCCTCGGTGCCCGGCACCCCGGCCTGGCAGGAGCAGATCACCGGCGTCAGCCGCGAGAAAGCGATTCAGATTGCCCGTGAGTTCGCCGATAACGCCGACAAGACCAAGGGCCGCTCGATGATCATCGTCGGCGCGGCGATGAATCACTGGTACCACATGGACATGAACTACCGCGGGCTGATCAACATGCTCATGCTCTGCGGGTGTGTCGGTCAGACCGGTGGCGGTTGGGCGCACTACGTCGGCCAGGAAAAACTCCGTCCGCAATGCGGCTGGCTGCCCCTGGCGTTCGGCCTGGACTGGAACCGTCCGCCACGGCAAATGAACGGCACCAGCTTCTTCTACGCCCACAGCTCGCAGTGGCGCCACGAGAAGATGAGCATGCACGACGTGCTCTCGCCATTGGCCGACAAGTCGCAATTCCCCGAGCATGCGCTGGACTACAACATCCGCGCCGAACGCGCGGGCTGGTTGCCTAGCGCACCGCAACTCAACACCAACCCGCTGCACATTTGCCGTGATGCCGCTGCTGCCGGCATGGAGCCGAAAGACTACGTGGTCAAGTCGCTGCAGGACGGTTCGCTGCGCTTCTCTTGCGAGCAACCGGACAGCCCGGTGAACTTCCCGCGCAACATGTTCATCTGGCGCTCCAACCTGCTGGGCTCCTCGGGCAAGGGCCACGAGTACATGCTCAAGTACCTGCTCGGCACCAAGAACGGGGTGATGAACGAAGACATCGGCCAGGTCGGCGACTGCAAACCGGAAGAAGCCGAATGGGTGGACGAGGGCGCCATCGGCAAGCTCGATCTGGTGACTACGCTGGACTTCCGCATGTCTTCGACCTGTGTCTATTCCGACATCGTCTTGCCGACCGCGACCTGGTACGAAAAAGACGACATGAACACCTCGGACATGCACCCGTTCATTCACCCGTTGTCGGCCGCGATCGACCCGGCGTGGGAATCGCGTTCCGACTGGGAAATCTACAAAGGCATCGCCAAGGCGTTTTCCAGCATGGCCGAAGGGCACCTGGGCGTCGAAAAGGATCTGGTGACCATTCCGCTGATGCACGACAGCGTCGGCGAACTGGCCCAGCCATTTGGCGGCACCGACTGGAAAAGCGAAGGCGTGGCACCGGTGCCGGGTAAAAACGCACCGAACCTGCACGTGGTCGAGCGCGACTACCCGAACATCTACAAGCAGTTCTCGTCCCTCGGGCCATTGCTGGAGAAACACGGCAACGGCGGCAAGGGCATCAACTGGAACACCGAGGCCGAAGTGAAGTTCCTCGGTGAGCTCAACCACCACGAACGGGACGCCGGTATCAGCCACGGCCGTCCGAAAATCGACTCGGCCATCGATGCAGCGGAAGTGATCCTGTCGCTGGCACCGGAAACCAACGGTCACGTAGCGGTCAAGGCCTGGGCCGCGCTGTCGGAATTCACCGGTATCGACCACAGCCATCTGGCGGTGGGCAAGGAGCATGAGGCGATTCGCTTCCGCGACATCCAGGCGCAGCCACGCAAGATCATTTCCAGCCCGACCTGGTCGGGGCTCGAAGACGATCACGTCAGCTACAACGCCGGTTACACCAACGTTCATGAAGCCATTCCATGGCGCACCATCACCGGTCGCCAGCAGTTCTACCAGGATCACCCGTGGATGCAGGCGTTCGGCGAGCAACTGATGAGTTACCGGCCGCCGGTCAACACCCGGACCATCGCCGGGGTGAAAGGCAAGCGCAGCAACGGCCACAAGGAAATCGTCCTGAACTGGATCACGCCGCACCAGAAGTGGGGCATCCACAGCACCTACAGCGACAACCTGTTGATGCTGACCTTAAGCCGTGGCGGCCCGATTGTCTGGCTGTCGGAGAACGACGCGAAAAGCGCCGGCATCGAGGACAACGACTGGATCGAGTGCTTCAACGCCAACGGTGCGCTGACCGCCCGTGCGGTGGTCAGTCAGCGGGTCAAGGACGGCATGGTGATGATGTACCACGCCCAGGAACGGATCGTGAACGTGCCCGGATCGGAAACCACCAAGACCCGTGGCGGCCACCACAACTCGGTGACCCGCGTCGTGCTCAAACCGACCCACATGATCGGTGGCTATGCCCAGCAGGCCTACGGTTTCAACTATTACGGCACGGTCGGTTGCAACCGCGACGAGTTCGTCGTGGTGCGCAAAATGTCCAAAGTCGACTGGCTCGATGGTTCGTCCGGTGATGACCTGCCGCGTCCTCTGCCGACCGATATCGAGGAGAACTGAGATGAAGATTCGCTCACAAATCGGCATGGTGCTGAACCTGGACAAGTGCATCGGTTGCCACACTTGCTCGATCACCTGCAAAAACGTCTGGACCAGCCGTGAAGGCATGGAATACGCCTGGTTCAACAACGTCGAAAGCAAACCCGGGATCGGCTACCCGAAAGAATGGGAAAACCAGGACAAGTGGAAGGGCGGCTGGATCCGCAATGCCAACGGCTCGATCAACCCACGCATCGGCGGCAAGTTCCGCGTGTTGGCCAACATCTTTGCCAACCCGGACCTGCCGAGCCTCGACGACTACTACGAGCCGTTCGACTTCGATTACCAGCACCTGCACACCGCACCGCTGGGCGAGCATCAGCCTACGGCGCGCCCACGCTCGCTGGTCTCCGGCAAGCGCATGGAGAAAATCGAGTGGGGCCCGAACTGGGAAGAAATCCTTGGCACTGAATTCGCCAAGCGTCGCAAGGACAAGAACTTCGACAAGATCCAGGCGGACATTTACGGCGAGTACGAAAACACCTTCATGATGTATTTGCCGCGCCTGTGCGAGCACTGCCTCAACCCGGCGTGTGCGGCATCGTGCCCGAGCGGGGCGATCTACAAGCGTGAAGAAGACGGCATCGTCCTGATCGACCAGGAAAAATGCCGTGGCTGGCGCATGTGCATCAGCGGCTGCCCGTACAAGAAAATCTACTTCAACTGGAAAAGCGGCAAGTCCGAGAAGTGCATTTTCTGCTACCCGCGTATCGAAGCCGGGATGCCGACCGTGTGCGCCGAAACGTGCGTCGGTCGTATCCGTTACCTCGGCGTGTTGCTGTACGACGCCGACCGCATCAGCGAAGTGGCGAGCACCGCCAATGAGCAGGATCTGTACGAGAAACAACTGGAGATCTTCCTCGACCCGAATGACCCGGCGGTGATCCGTCAGGCCCTGGCAGACGGTGTGCCGCAGTCGGTGATCGATTCCGCCCAGCGTTCGCCGGTCTACAAAATGGCCGTGGACTGGAAGCTCGCGCTGCCACTGCACCCGGAATACCGCACCTTGCCGATGGTCTGGTACGTACCGCCACTGTCGCCGATTCAAAACGCCGCAACTGCTGGCACCGTCGGCATGAACGGGGTGATTCCGGACGTCGACAGCCTGCGTATTCCACTGAAGTACCTGGCCAACCTGCTGACTGCCGGCGATGAAAAACCGGTCAAGCGTGCGTTGAAACGCTTGCTGGCGATGCGTGCCTACAAGCGTTCCGAGCAAGTCGATGGCGTGCAAGACCTGCAAGTGCTGGCGGACGTCGGTTTGAGCGTGGACCAGGTCGAGGAAATGTACCGCTACCTGGCCATCGCCAACTATGAGGACCGCTTTGTGGTACCGACCGCCCACCGCGAAGACGCCATGAGCGACGCCTTTGCCGAACGCTCCGGTTGCGGTTTCAGTTTCGGCAGCGGTTGCAGCGGCAGTTCCGACACCAACATGTTCGGCGCGAAAAAGGCCAACCGTCGCGACGTCCTGAAAACCGTGCAGTTGTGGGAGGAATGAGCATGCAAATTCTCAAAGTGATTTCGCTGCTGCTCGATTACCCGACTGAAACGCTGATCAGCAGCCGCGACGAACTGGAGCAGGCGATCATTCAATCGCGGGAAATCAGCCCGAAGCAGCGCGGTGCGTTGTTCGAGTTGCTGGAGCTGATCTGCGCCAATGACCTGATGGACGGGCAGGAGCACTACGGTGCGCTGTTCGGTCGGGGGCGCGCGCTCTCGTTGCTGTTGTTCGAGCACGTGCACGGTGAGTCCCGCGACCGTGGCCAGGCCATGGTCGACATGATGGCGCAGTACGAGGACGCCGGTTTTGCCATCGGCGTCAAAGAGCTGCCGGACTACATCCCGCTGTACCTGGAGTTTCTGTCCACTCGCGAAGACATCGAGGCCCGCGAGGGCCTGGCGGATGTCTCGCACCTGCTGGCCTTGCTCGCGGCGCGTCTGGAGGAGCGTGAAAGCGCCTACGCCAGTTGCTTCCGGGCGCTGCTGCAGATTGCCGGGGCCGAGCCGCATCAGGCCGTGGCCGACCTGCGTGAGCAGGTCGCGGCGGAAGTGCGCGACGACTCGCTCGAAGCCCTCGACAAAATCTGGGAAGAGGAGGCCGTGGACTTTCTCCAGGCCGAACAGCAGGACCGTTGCGGTTCGCTGCCAAGCGCGCCGGGCAAGGCCCGGGAAGAAAGCGCGGTGCCGTTGCACTGGGTGGATTTTCAGCATGAAGGACTGGCCTCCGCGCCAGTCCAGGAGGTAGGCAATGTCTAAATGGAACCTGTTGTTGTTCGGGATTTATCCCTATATCGCTTTGGCCATTTGCCTGATCGGCAGTTGGGCCCGCTTCGACCTGTCGCAGTACACCTGGAAGGCGGGCTCCAGCCAAATGCTCAACCAGCGCGGCATGCGCGTGGCGAGCAACTTCTTCCACATCGGTGTGTTGTTCGTGCTGGCCGGGCATTTCGTCGGCCTGCTGACGCCCGCGTCGGTTTATCACCATGTCATCAGCACTGAGAACAAGCAGTTGCTGGCGATGGTGTCCGGCGGCTTCTTCGGCCTGTTGTGCCTGATCGGCCTGCTGATGCTGGTCAACCGGCGCCTGAGCGACCCTCGGGTCCGCGCCACGTCCAGTACGTCGGACATCCTGATTCTGTTGGTGCTATTGGCGCAGTTGCTGCTCGGCTTGCTGACCATCGTTGCGTCCACCGCGCACATGGACGGTTCGGTGATGGTGATGCTCGCCGACTGGGCGCAGAACACCGTGCTGTTGCGGCCGACAGAAGCGGCGGCCTCGATCGCGCCGGTCGGGCTGACGTACAAGCTGCACGTGTTTCTCGGCCTGACCCTGTTTGTGCTGTTCCCCTTCACCCGTCTCGTACACGTGATCAGTGCACCGGTCTGGTACCTGGGACGCCGTTATCAAATCGTTCGGCAGAAATTCTGAGGAGACAATCATGTCAGGTGGATGTGGATGTGGCGGTGGTAACGGCGGCAGCGGTGGCTGCGGATCTTCCAAACAAGTAGAGGCTGTGGTGCCGGACGATGCCGCGCCGTTTGAAGAGCTCGCGGTTGAACCTGCGGCGGCCGATGACGCGCCGGCGCAGTTGATCGCCAGCAGCGAGCAGGAGTGGCCGATCATCAGCGTCAACGAGGTGGTGATCACCCCGGAAGCGATGGCCCAGGAGCTGCAATATCACCCGGCCGAAAGCCGCGAAGAGGCGGTGTATCTGGCCGCCAAGGCGCTGGTGATCCGCGAGTTGTTGCAGCAGCGCATTGCCGAACTGGGCGTGTCGCTGGAGGTCGGTGCCGGTGAGAACGAAGAGGAAGCCGCCACGCGCTTGTTGCTCGAACGCGAGGTGATCGTGCCGCAATGCGACGAGCAAACCAGCCTTCGTTACTACGAAAACAATCGCGGGCGCTTTCACAGCGCGCCGTTGCTGGCGGTGCGGCACATCCTGCTGGAATGCGCGCCGGACGATGCCGAGGCTCGCGAGCTGGCGCATGCCCAGGCAGAAATCCTGCTGCAACGGCTGGAAGACTTCCCCGGCAGCTTCGCCGAGCTGGCGGTGAAATATTCGGCCTGCCCTTCGAAGGCGCAAGGCGGTTCTCTGGGGCAGATCAGCAAAGGCCAGACCGTGCCGGAACTGGAGCGGCAGCTGTTCACGCTGGCACCGGGGCTGGCCAGCAAACCGTTGGAAAGTCGTTATGGCTGGCATGTGGTCAGTGTCGATCAGCGGATCGAAGGCATGCCGTTGCCCTATGAAGCGGTGTCGACGGCAATCCGCACGCAGTTGCAGCAGGGCGTCTGGCAAAAGGCCCTGGTGCAATACCTGCAAACCCTGATTGGCGCGGCGGATGTTCGCGGTATTCATTTGCAGGGCGCTGACTCACCGCTGGTGCAGTGAGCCTCAAGGCTAACCGGGAGATGTGATGAACGCTGTGATGCAGGATGGTTTTGGGCGGCAGATCGATTATCTGCGGATGTCGGTGACGGACCGGTGTGATTTTCGTTGTGTGTATTGCATGGCGAAAAACATGACCTTCCTGCCGCGTCAGCAGGTGCTCACGCTGGAGGAATTGCAGCGCCTGGCAACGTTGTTCGTCGGATTGGGCGTGCGCAAGATTCGCCTCACCGGCGGCGAGCCGTTGATCCGTCCCGGCATTGTCGATCTGTGTCGCAACATCGCCGCGTTGCCCGGTTTGCGCGAACTGGTGATGACCAGCAACGGCTCGCAGCTGGGCCGCCTGGCGCGGCCGTTGGTGGAGGCGGGTGTTAAACGGATGAACATCAGCCTCGACAGCCTGGACGCGCAGAAATTTCGCGCGATCACCCGCAACGGCGATCTCGATCAGGTGCTGGGCGGCATCGAAGCGGCGCGGGATGCGGGGTTTGAGCGTATCAAGCTCAACTGCGTGGTGATGAAGGGGCGCAACTTCGATGAGGTCCCGGCGTTGGTGCAATACGCCATCGACCAGCGCATCGATATCAGTTTTATCGAAGAAATGCCGCTGGGCGATGTCGGGCGATCACGGGGCGAATCGTTTTGTTCCAGTGATGATGTGCGCACGTTGATTGCTCAGCGTCATCGCTTGCTCGACAGCACGGAAAACAGCGGCGGGCCGGCGCGTTATGTGCGCCTGGAACGCCATCCCGAGACCCGGATCGGTTTCATTTCGCCCAACAGTCACAACTTCTGCGGTACTTGCAACCGGGTGCGGATGACCGTGGAAGGCAAGCTGCTGTTGTGTCTGGGGCAGGACGATGCGCTGGATTTGAGAGGGTTGTTGCGGCGTTATCCGCTGGATGACCAGCCGGTGATCAATGCGGTGCAAAAGGCTTTGCGCGGTAAACCGCTGCGCCATGATTTCACTCCGGAGGGGGATGTGCAGATTGTTCGGTTCATGAATATGAGTGGTGGTTGATTTGCCGCAAATCCAAGCGCCGAGTTTCTGATGGTGTACATATCCATTCCTGCGGTAACGGCCGCTAATGGTTTCGCTTTTACAGCGAGTCACTTGGAGAAGCGCCAAGTAACCAAGCGCTTTTGCCCCTGTCGTTCGGTGCCTCGCTAATGCTCGGCATGCCCTCGCTCCGGTCCTGCTCCGTGGGCCCGCCGCGATCGGCCATCCTTGGCCGTGCGCGGCTAACCCGGCATCCATGCCGGGTTGCCCACTGCGCAGAACCTCCACTCGGCCTCTCGAGGGGGCGACTACCGCCACAGCCGCCGAGGCGGCCTGAAAGCCGACCTGGCTC
>NZ_JAGYFZ010000159.1:0-8193 GCF_019946675.1 Pseudomonas sp. BF-B-15 | reverse complement strand
GAGCGCGAGATTCGCGACGCTGCCGACATGCTGCGCAAGGCGCAACTCAAACACACTGAAATCCTGCCGTTGTACGCACGCTTGTCGCCGGCCGAACAGCAGCGGATTTTCCAGTCGCATCCGGGGCGTCGCGTGGTGTTGGCGACCAACGTCGCCGAAACGTCGCTGACCGTGCCGGGCATTCGTTACGTGATCGACAGCGGCACCGCGCGCATCAGCCGTTACAGCTATCGCGCCAAGGTCCAGCGCCTGCCCATCGAAGCAATTTCCCAGGCCAGCGCCAACCAGCGTAAAGGTCGATGCGGTCGGGTTGAGCCAGGCATTTGCGTACGGCTGTTCAGCGAAGAAGACTTCATTGGCCGCCCGGAATTTACCGACCCGGAAATCCTGCGGACCAACCTCGCGGCGGTGATTTTGCAGATGCTGCATCTGCGCCTCGGCGAGATCACCGATTTCCCGTTTATCGAGCCACCCGATGGCAAGGCCATCAGCGACGGTTTCAACCTGCTGCAAGAGCTGTCGGCGGTGGACCGCAACAGCCAGTTGACCCCGCTGGGGCGCCAATTGGCACGCCTGCCGGTGGACCCGCGCATGGGCCGCATGCTGCTCGAAGCGGCGAAACTCGGCAGCTTGCAGGAAGTGCTGATCGTCGCCAGCGCGATGTCGATTCAAGACCCGCGCGAGCGTCCGCCGGAACGTCAGCAAGCGGCGGATCAGGCGCATGCACAATGGAAGGACGTGGACTCGGACTTCGCCGGGCTGGTCAATCTGTGGCGTGGTTTTGAAGAGCAACGCCAGGCGCTGACGGCCAGTCCGCTGCGTAACTGGTGCCGCAAGAATTTCCTCAACTACCTGCGGTTGCGCGAGTGGCGCGACTCGCACCGTCAGTTGAGTTTGATCTGCCGCGACATGCAGTTGAGCCTGAACAAAGAGCCGGCGGATTACCCCAAGCTGCACAAAGCCGTGCTCTCGGGCCTGCTCAGCCAGATCGGGCAGAAAACCGATGAAGGCGATTACCTCGGTGCCCGGCAGCGGCGCTTCTGGATTCACCCATCATCGGGCCTTGGCAAAAAGCGCCCGCAATGGCTGATGACCGCCGAACTGGTGGAAACCACCAAGCTCTACGCGCGCATGGTCGCGAAGATCGATGCCGACTGGATCGAGCCGCTCGCCGGGCACCTGATCAAGAAAAACCACTTCGAACCCCATTGGGAGAAGAAGCGCGGGCAGGTCGTGGCGTTCGAACAGATCACCTTGTTCGGGCTGATCGTGGTCGGTCGTCGGCCGGTGCATTACGGGCCGATCGATCCGGTGGTGTCCCGTGAGTTTTTCATTCGCGAAGGCCTGGTGCGCGGCGAGATTCAATCCAAAGCAAAGTGCCTGACGGCCAACCAGCAACTGCTGGAACAACTCGACGAGCTGGAAGCCAAGGCTCGCCGTCGCGACATTCTGGCCGACGAAGAAACCCTGTTCGCCTTCTACGATGCGCGACTGCCGGCGGAGATTCACCAGACCGCGACCTTCGACAGCTGGTATCGGGTCAACAGCCAGAAAGACCCGCAACTGCTGATCATGCGCGAAGAAGACGTGTTGGCTCGTGAGGCCAGTGAAGTCACCGCGCTGCATTACCCGGACACCTTGCACATCGGCGATCTGGAACTGGCGCTCAGTTACCATTTCGAACCGAACCACCCGCGTGACGGCGTGACCCTGCGGGTGCCGGCGCCGCTGTTGCCGATGCTGCCGCCGGAACGTCTGGAGTGGCTGGTGCCCGGCGTGATCGAGGCCAAGTGCATTGCCTTGGTACGCAACCTGCCCAAGGCGTTGCGCAAGAATTTCGTGCCGGTGCCGGACTTCGTCAAAGCCGCGTTGCAGCGCATGACCTTTGCCGAGGGCTCATTGCCTCAGGCATTGGGTCGCGAGTTGCTGCGCATGACCGGTGCGCGGGTCAGCGATGAAGCGTGGACCGAAGCGGCGCAGCAGGTCGAAAATCACCTGCGGATGAACCTGGAAATCGTCGATGGCCAGGGCAAGTTCCTCGGCGAAGGACGAGATCTGGCGGAGCTCACCGCGCGATTCGCTGAAGCCAGCCAGGCCGCACTGGCCGTCCCGCAAACGGCAAAAAGTCAGCAACCGGTGGAGGCGAAAGTCTTCGCCGCCGTGGCGGAAAAGACCCAACAGAAGATCGCCGGGTTGTCGATGACGGTGTATCCGGCGCTCGTCGAAGAGGCCGGCACGGTCAAGGAAGGGCGGTTCTCGACGCCGGCCGAAGCCGAGTTCCAGCATCGCCGCGCGTTGCAGCGCCTGCTAATGCAACAACTGGCGGAACCGGCGAAGTTCCTGCGCGGCAAGTTGCCGGGCCTGACCGAGCTGGGCCTGATGTACCGCGACATGGGCCGCGTCGACAGTCTGGTGGAAGACATTCTGCTGGCCAGTCTCGACAGCTGCATCCTCGACGGCGAAGACCCGTTGCCGCGTGATGGCGCCGGATTGGCGGCGCTGGCCGAACGTAAACGCGGCGGCTGGACCGAGCATGCCGAGCGTCTGGCGAAGCTGACCCTGGAAATTCTCAAGCTCTGGCACGGCCTGCAAAAACGCTTCAAGGGCAAGATCGATCTGGCGCAGGCCGTGGCGTTGAATGACATCAAGCAGCAGCTCAGTCATCTGGTGTATCCGGGTTTCGTCCGCGAAACGCCGATGCAGTGGCTCAAGGAACTGCCGCGTTACCTGAAAGCCATCGAGCAGCGCTTCGAGAAACTGGCTGCGCAGGTGCAGAAGGATCGGGTCTGGAGCGGTGAGTTGTCCGGCCTCTGGACTCAATACCAGACTCGCGCCAGCAAACATGCCCAGGAAGGCAAACGCGATCCGCAGCTTGAGCTGTATCGCTGGTGGCTGGAGGAGTACCGGGTTTCGCTGTTCGCCCAGCAGTTGGGGACGAAGGTGCCGATTTCCGACAAACGCCTGAACAAGCAATGGACCCAGGTGGAACCCTAAAACCTGTAGGAGCACGGCTTGCCGGCGAAGGCGTCTTTGAATGCGATGCAAGGTTCAAGGCCGCCTTCGCCGGCAAGCCGTGCTCCTACAGGTTGGATATCTGCCGTTTGTCATTACTTGAACCGTAGTGCCGTTACACTCGCAAAAGGCGCCAAACCCCAACGTTTATGGCAAACTTCGCGCCTATAAACGCCGGCCCCGCGGTTTTGAGCCTCCACAGGTTCGGGCGGTTCGGAATAAAGCGATGCCAGGTTTGCTTCCTGTGACGGGAACAGACCCTTTATGTATTGGTACGTCGGTGCCAATGCTTTCTGCCTGAACAGATTAGAGAAACGACCATGCATAACGTCGTCATCAGCGGCACCGGCCTGTACACCCCGGCCAACAGCATTTCCAACGAAGAGCTGGTGCAGTCTTTCAACGCTTACGTCGCGCAGTTCAACGCCGACAACGCCGACGCCATCGCCCGTGGCGAAGTCGAGGCATTGACCGAATCCAGCGCCGCGTTTATCGAAAAAGCCTCCGGTATCAAAAGCCGCTTCGTCATGGACAAGGACGGCATTCTCGACCCGCAACGCATGGCGCCACGCCTGCCGGAGCGCTCGAACGACGAGTGGTCGGTGCTTTGTCAGATGGCTATCGGCGCGGCCGAACAAGCCTTGCAGCGTGCCGGCAAAACCGCGGCGGACATCGACGGCGTGATCGTCGCTTGCTCCAATCTGCAACGCGCCTACCCGGCCATCGCCATCGAAGTCCAGGAAGCGCTGGGCATCCAGGGTTTCGGTTTCGACATGAACGTGGCCTGCTCCTCGGCAACCTTCGGCATTCAAGCGGCGGCCAACAGCGTGCAACTGGGCCACGCCCGGGCAGTGCTGATGGTCAACCCGGAAGTCTGCACCGGTCACCTGAACTTCCGTGACCGCGACAGCCACTTCATCTTCGGCGACGCGGCCACTGCGGTGATCATCGAGCGAGCGGAACTGGCGACGTCCAAGTACCAGTTCGACGTGGTCAGCACCAAGCTGCTGACCAAGTTCTCCAACAACATCCGCAACAACTTCGGCTTCCTCAACCGCGCGGCGGAAGAGGGCATCGGTGCCAAGGACAAACTGTTCGTGCAGGAAGGCCGCAAGGTGTTCAAGGAAGTCTGCCCGATGGTGGCCGAGCTGATCGGTGCGCACCTGGAAGAGAACCAGCTCAACGTCGGCGACGTGAAGCGCTTCTGGCTGCACCAGGCCAACCTCAGCATGAACCACTTGATCGTGAGGAAACTGCTGGGCCGCGAAGCCACCGAAGCAGAAGCCCCGGTGATTCTCGACACCTACGCCAACACCAGCTCTGCGGGCTCGGTGATTGCGTTTCACAAGAACCAGGATGATCTGGCGGCGGGTTCGCTGGCGGTGCTCAGCTCGTTCGGTGCCGGTTATTCGATTGGTAGCGTGATTCTGCGCAAGCGTTGAGTTGTCGCGGTAAATGAAAAGATCGCAGCCTGCGAAGGCTGCGATCTTTTTTTTGCATAAAAAAACTCGCGCTGCTGAATCGGACGGATGATGGGGACCGATACAGCAGCGCGAGTTTGTAAAAGCAGTTTGGGCGTCCTTGCCCGAACCGTGTAGCAGGGATCAGAACTTGGCTTCGGCATCCAGTTGCAGGGTGTTGATTTTCGAGTCGCGCAGGGTGGCGTTGGTGTAGTCGGAATCAGCCATGAAGTACGTCGCGCCGAGGGCGAAGTTCTTGTCGATCTCGTAGCTCACTTTCAACTTGCTGCCGCGCGAACCGGTGAAACCGTTGGCGAAGTCAGAGTCGGTGAAGGCGCCGACCACGGCGTTACGCTGTACGTCACGATAGTTGTAGTCCACGCCGAAGCCGAAGACGTTGGTCTTGACACCGGCCAACCAGCCCATGTCCTGATCGTTGCTGGCATCGTCGTTGTTGACGACTTGACCGTAGATCGACAATGGCATTGGCAGGCCGCCGATGTCGAGCTGACCAAAGCCTTCGTACAGTTTGAACTGTTCGTTCGCCGTGTTGCCGTTAATGGCCAGTCGGCAGGTGTTCGCCGCACAGGTATTGTTGATGTCGTTGTCGTTGTCGTAAGCGTAGAGACTGCCACCCAAGGTCATTTTCAGGTTGTCAGTGATCGCGAAACGCGCGCCCAACTGGCCTGAGTACAGACGCAGGTCGTGGCGGAACTGCTTGCCTTCGCCGTCGACGTTGTCCTTGAGGGTGAAGTGGCCGGCGCTACCGAACAGCTCGGTGCTGCCGCCCAGCGGGTATTTGTAAGTCACTGCCAGACCTTCCGGGTTGATGTCGCTATCCCAGATGATGTCGCCCATGCTCACCCATGGTTGCGCCATCTTGCCGCCGATCAAGTGCAGATTCTTGATGGCGTCAGGGTGGTAGTCGACGTAACCCTGGTCCAGCCAGATATCCTTCTTGGTGAAGTTGCCATCCAGGCTCTGGTTGGTGGAACGAGAGTCGTTGTCGCTGCCAGTGGCAATACGGATGCCGGTGTCCACTTGCGGGTTGATTGCAGTGTAGGCACCCAGGCGGACGCGAATACGTTGACGATCCTGGTCGCCGGTGTTGGAAACGCCGTCGTTCTTGACTGTTTCCTGGCGGAAACGCACGTCACCCTTGAACTGGGTCTTGGCTGCCCACGCCAGTTTCTGGTCGAAGGTGCTCAGTGCTTCGGTTTTCTTCGCGGTGGCCGCGATCTGCTCGTTAGTCTCTTGCTGAGCCTGACGGGCGATTTGCTGATCCTTCTGATCCCTGGCCAGTTCGGCTTGCAACTCGCTGTACTGCGCGTTGGTAATCGAACCGTTAGCCTTCAGCATGTCGAGCAGTTTGGCGTCGACTGCGGCGCTGGCCGGAACACTCATGGCCAGCAGCAGGCCGCCACACAGGGCCGCCGCAGTTTTCGTGGAAGCAAGACGCATATCAATCTCCGAAGATGAGAGGGGATGACTTAGCCATCCAGGGCACAACCGACCGATGTCGGACGGAAAACAGTGATCGGGATAGAACCCGACGCTCTAAAAACTGGCGCCAGTATCGCGATGGTTTATGACAAGGCAGTGGCAAAGTGATGGCGGCTCGATGACGATACAAAGTGCGAAGGAACTTTCTATTCCGGGCCCTGTCGGCGGATCACGAGTGTGGATTGCGCTTCGATAGGCGATACTCGCGAGGCTTTTACGCCAAGAAGTGGAGAGGGAAGTGATGCCGCTGCAACGCCTGGAACGACTGTCCGAAATAGCCCCGCACACTTGGGATGCCCTGGTGCCGCAAACCCAGCCGTTTCTGCGCCATGCCTTTCTCAGTTCACTGGAGGACAGCGGCAGCGTCGGTCCGCATTCCGGTTGGCAGCCCGAGCATTTGTTGCACATGGACGGGGACCGGTTGATCGCCGCGCTGCCCAGTTACCGCAAGTGGCATTCCTATGGCGAGTACGTGTTCGATCACGCCTGGGCCGATGCCTGCGAGCGTGCGGGCATCGACTATTACCCCAAACTGTTGACCGCCGTGCCGTTCAGCCCGGTCAGCGGACCGCGCTTGCTGGCGGCCTCGGTCGAGGACGGTTTCGAACTGCTGAAGAGTTTGCC
The DNA here is from genome assembly GCF_019946675.1 of Pseudomonas sp. BF-B-15. Classification (NCBI taxonomy): domain Bacteria; kingdom Pseudomonadati; phylum Pseudomonadota; class Gammaproteobacteria; order Pseudomonadales; family Pseudomonadaceae; genus Pseudomonas; species Pseudomonas sp. BF-B-15. Next base: position 1,594 of record NZ_JAGYFZ010000159.1, on the reverse strand, counting down.
GGGTTACCTCGAGATCGAAGAACTCTCCAGTGCGCACATCAATTTCACCGATCCGTTCACCGACGCGGCGCTGGCCGAACAACCCGGCTGGCTGCAGCGCATCGGCTGTCAGTACCACTGGCAAAATCGCGGCTATCGGGATTTTCAGGACTTCCTCGACGTCCTCAGTTCGCGCAAGCGCAAGCAGATGCGCAAAGAGCGCGAGCAAGTGGCGGGGCAGGGGTTTGATTTCGAGTGGCTGGAAGGCAAGCAACTGGATCAGGCGCAGTGGGATTTCGTTTACGCCTGTTACGCCAACACCTACGCGGTGCGCCGGCAACGGCCCTATCTGACGCGGGAATTTTTCAGTCTGTTGGCCGAGCGCATGCCGGAATCGATTCGCGTGGTCCTGGCCAAACAGGGCTCACGGCCGGTGGCCATGGCCTTCAGCCTGGTGGGCGGCGACAGTTTTTATGGGCGTTACTGGGGTTGTCTGGCGGAGTTCGATCGTCTGCATTTCGAGACGTGTTTCTATCAAGGGATGGACTACGCAATTGCCAACGGTTTTCAGCGTTTCGATGCCGGTGCTCAGGGTGAGCACAAACTGATTCGCGGGTTTGAACCAGTGATCACCCATTCCTGGCACTACTTGCGCCATCCCGGCTTGAAAGCCGCCGTCAAAGACTTCCTTCATCAGGAGCGTCTCGGCGTCCTGGCCTATGCCGAGGAAGCGAGGACCGCCTTGCCTTACCGACAGGACTGATCCTCTTCCATGGGGTCAAGTGCCTTCCTTGCCCAGCCACCGATATGTCACACCACCGACCACCGCACCCAGCAGCGGCGCGACCCAGAACATCCACAGTTGCGCGATCGCCCAGCCGCCGACAATCAGGGCCGGGCCGGTACTGCGGGCCGGGTTGACCGAGGTGTTGGTGATGGGAATGGAGATCAGGTGGATCAGTGTCAGGGCCAGGCCGATGGCGATCGGTGCCAGCCCGGCCGGCGCACGTTTGTCGGTGGCACCGAGGATGATCAGCACAAACATCGCGGTCATCACCAGCTCACAGACAAAGCCTGCGGCCATCGAGTATTTGCCGGGGGAGTGTTCGCCGTAGCCGTTGGAGGCCAGGCCGGCGGAGAGGTCGAAGCCTTCCTTGCCGCTGGCGATGTAGTAGATCAACGCGGCGGCGATGATCCCGCCGATGACCTGGGCGATGATGTAGGCGGGCAGTTCCTTGGCGGGGAATCGGCCACCGACTGACAAACCGACCGATACGGCGGGGTTGAGATGACAACCGGAGATGTGGCCGATGGCGAAGGCCATGGTCAGTACGGTGAGACCAAACGCGATGGCCACACCGAGTACTCCGATCCCAAGCGGAGAAGACGCGGCCAGAACCGCACTGCCGCAACCCCCCAACACCAGCCAGAACGTACCTAACAACTCAGTGACTGAACGTTTGAACAGAGACATGAGAGTGTCCTTGATAGGTTTCCTATCGAGACTGTATCGAGTTATGCATCCTGCAGATTTACGACAGGCTCATCTCCAGAACCTTGGCTGAGTACAGCAGGGTTTTTCTGGAATTCCAGTGGGCTTAGAGCTGTTGGGGGC
>NZ_JAGYFZ010000158.1:0-8903 GCF_019946675.1 Pseudomonas sp. BF-B-15 | reverse complement strand
GGCTTGCTGGCGATGGCATCGACTCGGTCAAGAAATTAAACCGAGTCGCCTGCATCGCCAGCAAGCCGGCTCCTACATGGATTGTCGAACCCCCGTAGACGCTGGTTTCGATCATTACCGATAACAAAAAACCGCATTTTTGCGGTTTTTTTTATGGGCAGGAATCTGCGACAAGCCAAATCTTTTGGGTACTGACGACACAACCACTTGTCGGAACTGTCATTTCTCACAGGTAGACGACTTGCATGGACACGTCGAACATCCCTCCTTGAAAGGAGCGCCAGTCACGGGTTCCTGTTTGATCGTCGAACCATGGATGAGGAGCAGACTCTATGAGCACGCCTATTGTTGATAAACCCGAAATTATCCTTCCCACTGAAGGTGCTGAGGAAAGTCTAAGACCAACGTTTATTGGGCCGGCGATCATCGGGGGGAAGGTAACTGTTGCGCTAGATGACGGAACGGTGCTGGGTTCGGTTGACGTGATGTCTTCAGGTCAATGGCAAGTGCCTTCACTTTCTTCGTGGGAAAAAGAGGAATACCAAGTCAAGGCTAGACAAAACGTGGAGGGCGTCGATTCGGAGTGGACAGAATTGCGGACCTTTACGGTTGTCGGCTAGCCGTTTGCTTTCAGGGACAGGTTTTTTCCAATAACGCCTGAAGACAATTGAATCGAATCGGGAGCGGACACGGACGTGGCCGCTCCCGAGATTGTTTCTCTAGCCGGTGGTTTTGCTTACCAGCCCATCCGCCCTGAACATCCCGCGAATCCCGCGCACGGCCTGACGAATCCGGTCCTGGTTTTCGATCAGCGCGAAGCGCACATGATCATCCCCATATTCCCCGAACCCGACACCCGGCGAGACGCAGACCTTGGCTTCGGCGAGCAGTTTCTTGGCGAATTCCAGCGAGCCAAGGTGCGCATACGCTTCGGGAATCTTCGCCCAGACATACATCGACGCTTTCGGATTCTCGACCATCCAGCCCAGTTCATGCAGGCCTTTGACCAGCACGTTGCGCCGCTGCCGATACTGCTCGGCGATGTCTTTCACGCAATGCTGATCGCCTTCCAGTGCGGCAATCGCAGCGACTTGCAGCGGTGTGAAGGTGCCGTAGTCGTGGTAGCTCTTGATCCGCGCCAGGGCGTTGACCAGTTCCGGGTTGCCGACCATGAAACCGATGCGCCAGCCCGCCATGTTGTAGCTCTTGGACAGGGTGAAAAACTCCACCGCAATGTCCTTGGCGCCCGGTACTTGCATGATCGACGGGGCTTTCCAGCCGTCGTAGACGATGTCGGCGTAGGCCAGGTCGTGCACCACCAGCACGTCGTACTGCTTGGCGAGGGCGATGACGCGCTCGAAGAAATCCAGCTCCACGCATTGTGCGGTCGGGTTGGACGGGAAGCCGAGGATCATCATCTTCGGTTTCGGGATCGAGCCGCGAATCGCCCGTTCCAGTTCGGCGAAGAAGTCCACGCCCGGAATCAACGGCACCGAACGCACCTGGGCGCCGGCAATCACGGCACCGTAGATGTGAATCGGGTAGCTCGGGTTCGGCACCAGCACGGTGTCGCCCTGGTCCAGGGTGGCGAGCATCAAGTGCGCCAGGCCTTCCTTGGAACCGATGGTCACGATGGCTTCGCTTTCCGGGTCGATGTCGACCTCGTAGCGTTCCTTGTACCAGTTGGAAATCGCCCGGCGCAGACGCGGAATGCCCTTGGACGTGGAATAACCGTGGGTGTCTTCGCGCTGGGCGACGGTGACGAGTTTTTCGACAATGTGCGGCGGCGTCGGGCCGTCGGGATTGCCCATGCTCAAGTCGATGATGTCTTCGCCACGGCGACGGGCGGCCATCTTCAGCTCGGCGGTGATGTTGAATACGTAAGGGGGGAGTCGATCTATGCGCGCAAAGCGGCGCGGCGAACCTTGTTCGGCCATTGTTGCCTCGGATAACGTAAGCGCCCGGAACCGTCCGAGCGACGCTGGTCACTGCGGTGACCTGTGGCGGAATGTAAGGGCAGCTGTGGCAGACTGTCCAGCCTCCACGTAAATAATTTTTTTCCGAAGGAAATCGGTCGATGGAATTTAGCAGCGGCTTTCTGCTGAGCCTTTCTCTGTGCCTGGACATCGGCGTAGCCAACATCGCGATGATCACGCTGGCCATGCAGCGCGGCTATTTTCAAGGCTTTGCGCTGGGGTTGGGCACCTGCGTCGGCGACCTGATTTACGCCGTGCTGGCCTTGGCCGGCATGACCGTTTTGCTGCAATACGAAACCGTGCGCTGGGTACTGTGGATTGGTGGTTCGGCGTTGCTGATCTATTTCGCGGCGAAGATGATCTATTCGGCAATCCACCATGAGGCGCTGTTGGCCGAGACCGCCGAAGTGGGCCACAACTCGCACCGCAAGGAGTTCTTTCGCGGGATCTTCCTGGCGATGTCGTCACCCAGCGCCATTCTCTGGTTCGCGGCGGTGGGCGGCACGCTGATCGCGCGGTCTGGCGGTGGCGGGGCGCTCAGCTCGGCATTGTTCCTCGGCGGATTTCTCTGTGCCGGACTGTTGTGGTCGGCAGGCCTGTGCTTTGCCGCGAGCCATGGCGGCAAGTTGCTGGGCGACAAGCTGCTGCGTTATTCGTACATGGCATCGGCGGCGATCTTCTGCTATTTCGCGGTGTACGTGATCCTATCGGGGTACAACGAGTTTATTGGCGCTGGCGCGGTCGAGGCGTTGCATACGCTGTAATTGGGCGAATCGGGTTTGGCTTCTATACTCCTAGCCGAACCCACTTTTTGTACCAGGAGCCGAGTCATGGATGATAAAAAAAGCGTCGAAATCCCGGAACCACGCTACGAACATGGGCACTTCCTGCTCATTGCAGGGCTTGGTGGACGGTTTACTCAGCAAACCACCCAGGGCATTCCAGCGCTCTGGGAAAAATTCATTCCGCACATCGGAAACGTTCCGGGCCAGAAGGGTGAAGTGACCTACGGCGTGTGTTGCAATTTCGATGGCAAGGGCGGCTTCGACTACATCGCCGGCGTCGAAATCAGCAAGCTCGACGACTTGCCGGATCAGTACCGCTGGGTAGAAGTCCAGCCTCAGCTGTACGCGGTGTTCGAGCATAAAGGGCCGCTGGATGCATTGCCGCAGCTGTTTCAACACATCTTCGGCACCTGGCAACCGCAGTCCGGGCATGAAGTGTTGGATGCTCCGGAATATGAGCGCTACAGCGAAGACTTCAACCCGAAGCTCAACACCGGAAAACTGGAAATCTGGGTGCCGATCAAAGCGTGAGGTGTACGTCGGGAGGCGGATCAACGATGCGCCTCTCGATGTCATGCCCAGGCTGATTTATGATCCCCAGCCTTTCCCCGCTGATTCCGAGCCGCCATGAACACCGTCATCCGCCACGTCACCCCCGCTGACCTGGACCGCTGCTACGCCATCGAAACCGTTGCCTACGAAGGTGACGAAGCTGCCACCCGAGAAAAAATCGCCACGCGCATCGCCACCTGGCCTGAAGGTTTTATCGTCGCCGAAGTGGACGGCGTTGTAGCCGGTTTCATCAACTCCGGTGCGGCGTTTCAGGTGGAAATGTCGGACGAAGCGTTCAAGGAACTGATCGGCCACGACCCGGCCGGCCCGCACGTGGTGATCATGTCGGTGGTGGTGCATCCGGATTATCAGGGGCAGGGTTTGGCGAAACGTCTGATGGGCGAGTTCATCGAGCGCATGCGTGCGCTGGGCAAGGCCAGCATCAACCTGATGTGCAAGGAGCGGCATATTCCGCTGTACGCCGGGTTCGGGTTTGCCTACATCAAACCTTCCGCATCGGACCATGGCGGAATGGCGTGGCATGAGATGGTGTTGGCGCTCTGATTGATGCGGTGTGGTGTGAATTGCTTTCGCGGGCAAGCCTCGCTCCTACAGGTTTGGTGTGCTCCTGAATTCACCATGAACCTGTAGGAGCGAGGCTTGCCCGCGAAGGCAATCCAAAAGTCGCCACATCGATCTAATAAAGACTGTCGCGCACCCTCACCGGCGCTTCCCGGTCATACGTCTCAGCATCAAACTGCCCATCATTCAACCGCTTGTGAAACGCCCCCGCCGTCGGCAGCGCCGAGCGATCCAGGTGCTTTTCGGGGTTCCACAAATCCGAACGCACAATCGCTTTCGAGCAGTGAAAAAACGCCGCCTCCACCGTCACCAGCATCACCGTGCGCGCCGATTTGCCGTTGACCGCGAAGCTTTCCAGCAAGGCCGGCTCATTGCTGATCTGCGCTGCGCCGTTGACCCGCAAGGTTTCGCCGATCCCCGGGATGATGAACAATAGCGACACCCGCGGATCGAACACCACATTGCGTAGCGTGTCGATGCGGTTGTTGCCCGGGCGATCCGGGATCGCCAGGGTGCGCTCATCGATGATTCGCACGAAACCCGGTGTGTCTCCGCGCGGCGAGCCGTCCAGGCCGTCGGGGCCGACCGAGCTGATGATCACCAGCGGCGAGGCGCGAACCATCGCTTGATAATCCTCGTTCAGAAAGGCGATTTGCTTGCGCACCGCGCGTTCGTGGGGTTGGCCGTAAATTGCTTCCAGTGCTTCGATGCTGTCGAGCATAACCACCTCAGAAAATCAGCCCCATCCGCCGTTCGTAACCGATCCGGCCCTTGTAGGCCTCGCCGCTGTCGACCCAGCCGAATTTTGCATACAGCGCGATGGCCGCTTCGTTGTCCGCATCCACCGACAACTCCAGCCCCCGTATTTCCGGAAACGCCTGACGCGCGACCTCCGGTAAGGCTTGCAGGCAGGCCTTGCCATAACCTTTGCCCTGTTGACGCTGATCGACTTGCAACGCATGCAGGGTGGCGCTGTGTTCGTCGGCCCAGGCCGGCAGCACTGGCGGGCGTTTGAGCAGCAGGAAAGCTACCGGGACATCCTCGACCAGCAGGGCAAATCCTTTGACGCCGGGGCCGGGTTTGGACAGCAGGGTGTGCAATGCACCGTGGATGTCACCGGAGAACTTGATCTGTTCCTGGTGAACTTCGATGGCCTCCACCTCCTGGCGCTGCTTCGCGTTCAGGCTTTCGTAAGGCACGAGTCGGGTTGTCACTGGAGTGTCCTTTTTCCAACAGAAATGAGCCTCGGATTCTAGCGAGTTTGCGCCCATGGATTATTTTTAATTTGACTGTCGATTTGGCGTTTTGCCAGGCGACTAAGGGTGTCTTCACAACAAAAAACACGGAGAACCACCATGAACGCTACCCACGAAATCCAGACCCTGATCGACACTTATCGTCAGGCGGTCATCACCAAGGATCTCGAGAAAATCATGGCGTTGTATGCCGAGGACATCGTCTCCTACGACGCGGTCAAGGCCCTGCAATTTCGCGGCAAGGCGGCCTACCGCGCGCATTGGCTGGAATGCATGGAAATGTGCCAGGGCCCGCACACCCTTGATTTTGACCAGATGAACATCGTGGCCGACGAGCACATCGCCTTCGCCCATTGGCTGGCCCATTGCGGCGGCACCAACGAGAAGGGTGAAACCCAGGCCTGCTGGATGCGCGTGACCGGCTGCTATCGGCGCGAGGCCGGGCAATGGCGCATCGTCCACGAACACTGGTCGGCACCGTTCGACATGACGAGCGGCACCGCACTGTTCGGTCTGCAGCCCTGATCGTCGGGAAGTGCCCCCCACGCGCCAAACTGCAGCCATAGTTGATCAGTTCGATCCGGAGAACCCCATGAAGTATTTATGCCTGGTCTACAGCAACGAACAGGAGTTGCACTCGCTGCCCGAAAGTCCCAACGACGCCGAGTGCATGGCCTACGCCGAATCGATCCAGGGCAGCGGCCGCATGCTCGCCGCCGAAGCGCTGGAGTCGGTGCAGACCGCGACCACCGTGCGTATGCGCAACGGCAAAGTGTCGATCACCGACGGCCCGTTCGCCGAAACCAAGGAGCAGTTGGCCGGCTTCTACCTGATCGACGCCAAGGACCTCAATGAAGCCCTCCAGGTTGCCGGCAACATTCCGGCGGCCCGGGTCGGCTGTGTCGAGGTGCGACCGGTTCGTCAATTGAATCCCTGATAAGGAGGTTTGCGTGGTGATGTGGGTGATTGAAGGCCATCGGCACTGATGGCTGACGTGTCGGTCAAGGCTCGGGTCGAGCAGGTTTACCGCGAAGACTCGCGGCGAATCCTCGCGACCCTGATCCGTTTGCTCGGTGATTTCGATCTGGCTGAGGAGGCCCTGCACGAGGCTTTTTTCATCGCGGTCGAGCGTTGGCAGCGTGACGGTGTGCCGGACAATCCGCGTGCCTGGCTGGTGTCCACCGGACGCTTCAAGGCCATCGACGGCTTGCGTCGGCGCGCGCGGTTTGCCGCGTCCCGGCCGATGCTGATCGCGCAACTGGAAGCGCTGGAGCAGGCCGACTGGAGTGACGAAGACGTGGAAGACGATCGTCTGCGTTTGATCTTCACCTGTTGTCACCCGGCACTCGCGGCGGATGCTCAAGTGCCGCTGACGTTGCGCGAAGTCTGCGACCTGACCACCGAAGAAATCGCCCGGGCGTTTCTCTCGGCACCGGCCACCATTGCCCAGCGCATCGTGCGCGCCAAGGCGAAAATCCGCGACGCGAAAATCCCTTATCAGGTGCCGACCCTGGCGGAATTGCCCGAGCGTCTCGACAGCGTGCTGCGGGTGATTTACCTGGTGTTCAACGAAGGTTACTCGGCGTCCATCGGTGCTGAACTGACTCGCGAGGATCTGACCCGCGAGGCCATCCGGCTCGGCCGATTGGTCATGGAATTGTTGCCCGAACCCGAAGTGATGGGCCTGCTGGCGCTGATGCTGTTGCATGAGTCACGACGCCCGGCGCGAACCTCGGCGAGTGGCGAGCTGATTGTGCTGGATGAGCAGGACCGTTCGCTGTGGGATGCCGGGTTGATTGCCGAAGGGTGCGCGCTGATTGCGCGGGCGCTGACCTCGCGGCGATTCGGGCCTTACTGCCTGCAAGCGGCGATTGCGGCGGTGCATGCCGAAGCGCCGACGGCGGGGGAGACGGACTGGGTGCAGATTGCGGGTTTGTATGATGTGCTGTTGGCGGCGGTGCCTTCACCGGTGATTGAGCTGAATCGCGCGGCGGCGATCGCCAAACGGGATGGACCGTTGGCGGGATTGACGTTGGTTGAAGGGATTCTGAATCGCGGCGAATTGCTGGATTACCACCTGGCGCATTCGGCGCGGGCGGAGTTTTGTCGGCAGTTGGGCAGGGTGGAGGAGGCTCGGGTGGCGTATGAGCGGGCGTTGGAATTGACGCAGCAGGTGCCGGAGCGGCGGTTTATCGAGGCTCGGATCAGGGCGTTAAAGTGAGGTGAATTTGCCGGCCCCATCGCGAGCAGGCTCGCTCCCACAGGGATCGGTGGTGTCCACAAATTTGTGACCGACGCGATCAACTGTGGGAGTGAGCCTGCTCGCGATGGCCGCACCGCTATTCCAACATCTTGCCCAACAACCAACTCCCCGCCGGCCCCGGCGGATGCAGCCGCGACCACAGCGCATCGACGAACAGCGGCTTCGGCCACCCTCGCACGTTCAACTCCTGCAGCGTCCCGGCATCAAACCGCCCCACCAGCCATCGCGGCAACGGCGCCCAGCCGAATCCACCCTGAGCCATTTCCAGCAGCATCAAGTAACTCGGTGCCGACCACACACGCCCCTTCGCCCGGCTTTCATACGGATTGACGATGGTCGCCAGACGCAGCTCCCGATGCTGCTGCAACAGCTCCTGATCGATTCCGGTCAGGGTCGCCAGCGGATGCCCACGGGACACGAACAAAGCGATTTCCGTGCGTTCCTGCACCGTCGAACTGACCAGGTCCGGCGGGTAACTGTCCTGTTGCTCGGCGAACGCCACATGCGCCCGACCGCTTTGCACCAGCGCCACCAGGTCATCGCATTCGGCGATCAGGCATTCGAGTTCCAGGTCCGGGTAACGCTGCTCGAATGCACTGAGCGCCGCTTCGAAACGGTCGGACTGATAGGTGTCGGAAATCGCCACGGTCAGCTTCGGCTCGACACCCTGAGAGAGTTGGCTGGCGGTCATTTCCAGGCGGCTGGTGGCCGCGAGGATTTCCTCGGCCCGTTGCAACATCACGTGCCCGGCCGGCGTCAGCGTGGGCTTGCGGCTGCTGCGGTCGAACAACACCAGATTCAGATCGATCTCCAGGCTTGCCACCGCAGCACTGATGGTCGACTGACTGCGCCCCAGTTTGCGCGCCGCCGCGGAAAACGAGCCCTGGGTCGCCGCTTGCACAAACGCCTGCAACACTTCCTGAGAGGCCATGAACTATCGCCTTGATCGATGGTTATTGGTTATGAAGTATCGGCGTGAGGATGGATCATGGCAACCACAGTCACTCAGGGAGTTCTGGTCATGAACGCCAACAAATCCATCACTGAACGTATTTTCCAGGCCATCGGCTTTGAACTGCTGGCCATCGTGATCTGCACCCCGTTGCTGGCGTGGATCATGGACAAGCCGATGCTCGACATGGGCGTCGTCACCGTTGTCATTGCGGCGCTGGCCCTGGCCTGGAACGTGATCTTCAACGGGATTTTTGACCGCGTGCTGACGCGATTCGAGATTGCGCACAACGCCTGGACGCGAGTCGTTCATGCGCTGCTGTTTGAAGGCGGGTTGGTGGCGGTCGGCGTGCCGCTGATTGCCTGGTGGCTCAACGTCAGCCTGTGGCAGGCGTTCTTGCTGGATATCGGGGTGTTGCTGTTTTTCCTGCCGTACACCTACGTTTACCACTGGGTGTATGACGTAGTGCGCGAACGAATGGTGATGCGTATACCTCTGTAGGAGCCGGCTTGCTGGCGATTCAGGCAACGCGGTGTG
>NZ_JAGYFZ010000157.1:0-9008 GCF_019946675.1 Pseudomonas sp. BF-B-15 | reverse complement strand
CCGGGGCGACTGACACACCATCGCGAGCAGGCTCGCTCCTACAAGGGAATTGGGTGACCTGATAATCGCGGGTGCAGAAGATTGACCCACGGGTTTACAATCGGGGCTCTTGATCAGGAGTAACCCTGTGCTGACTCATCTCGATTCCCAAGGTCGCGCCAACATGGTCGACGTCACTGAAAAAGACGTAACGTTCCGTGAAGCCACCGCTCAAGCGCGGGTGCGCATGCTGCCCGAAACCCTGCAAATGATCGTCAGCGGCGGTCACCCCAAGGGTGATGTGTTCGCCGTGGCGCGCATCGCCGGCATTCAGGCGGCGAAGAAAACCAGCGATCTGATTCCTCTGTGCCATCCGTTGCTGCTCACCGGCGTCAAGGTCGAACTGAGTGCCGAAGGCGACGACACCGTGCGCATCGTCGCGAGCTGCAAGTTGTCCGGGCAGACCGGTGTCGAAATGGAAGCGCTGACCGCAGCCAGTGTCGCGGCGCTGACGATTTATGACATGTGCAAGGCCGTGGATCGTGGCATGACCATCGAGAGCGTGCGTTTGCTGGAGAAACTCGGGGGCAAGAGCGGTCATTACCAGGCGGATCAGTCATGAACCTCACCGTGAAGTTTTTCGCTCGTTATAGAGAAGCACTGGGCGTTGACTCAGTGAAAGTTGAAGGTGATTTCGCCACCGTCGATGACGTTCGCGCACTGCTGGCCAAGCGTGACGGCGCCGATGTGTTGAGCGAGCAGAACCTGATGTGCGCCCGCAACGAAGACCTCTGCCAACTCGACGAGCCGGTAAGTGATGGCGATGAAGTGGCGTTCTTTCCGACCGTGACCGGGGGCTGAACCATGGCGATTCGCGTGCAGTCCACGGCGTTCGATCCGGGGGCGGAAGTCAACGCCATGCACGCCGCCAATGTCGGCGTCGGTGCGGTGGTGAGTTTTGTCGGTTACGTGCGCGACTTCAATGACGGGCTCGACGTGGCCGGGATGTTCCTGGAGCACTATCCGGGCATGACCGAGAAGGCCCTCGGCAAGATTGCCATCGAGGCCGAACAACGCTGGCCGTTGCTCAAGCTGGAAGTGCTGCACCGCATCGGCGCCCTGGAGCCGGGTGAGCCGATCGTCTTCGTCGGCGCCGCCAGCGCCCACCGCCAGGCCGCGTTCGATGCCTGCGCTTTTGTCATGGACTACCTGAAAACCCGCGCACCGTTCTGGAAGAAAGAGAACACCCGTGAAGGCGCGCGTTGGGTGGAAGGGCGTGACAGTGATCATGCGGCGGCGGATCGCTGGAAGCAGTAACCCCTGCGGCGCCTTTGAGTACGCCTTCGCGGGCAAGCCTCGCTCCTACAGGGTTTTGTGTCATACGCATATTATGTGAACGACACAAAACCCTGTAGGAGCGAGGCTTGCCCGCGAAGAGGCCATCTGCATCACCCAATACCTTCCTGACTCACCGCCCGACCACCGGACGGCACATCCGCGTTCCCCCCAATTGACGGCTCATACATAAAAGTCCAGTATGGAATTATAAGTACAAAAAAGGCGTGCCCCTGTTTCTGCTCTTTCTTCTGTCTTGCCAAACCAACAACAACCCGCGAGAGAACGAACATGAAGAAATTCCCCCTCATCACCGGTCTGGCCCTGAGCCTGTTGGCGTGCAGCACTTTGTTTGCCGCCGAGAAAACCCTGCGCATCGGCATCGAGGCGGCTTACCCACCGTTCGCGTCGAAAACCGACAAAGGTGAAATCGTCGGTTTCGACTACGACATCGGCAATGCCCTGTGCGCGCAGATGCAGGTCAAGTGCGTGTGGGTCGAAGGTGAGTTCGATGGTCTGATTCCTTCCCTGAAAGTGAAGAAAATCGACATGGCGCTGTCGTCCATGACCATCAACGAAGACCGCAAGAAGTCGGTGGACTTCACCCACAAGTACTACTTCACCTCATCGCGCCTGGTAATGAAGGAAGGCGCGGTGGTGGATGATCAGTACGCCAGCCTCAAAGGCAAGACCGTCGGCGTGCAACGTGCGACCACCACGGACCGTTACGCCACCGAGGTGTTTGAACCCAAGGGCATCAACGTCAAGCGTTACGGCAACAACGAAGAGATCTACATGGACCTGGCGGCTGGTCGCCTCGACGCCATTTTCGCCGACACCATCCCGCTGAATGACTTCCTGTCGATGCCGCGCGGCAAGGGTTATGCCTTCGTCGGGCCAGAGCTCAAGGATCCGAAATACGTGGGCGAGGGCGCCGGGATTGCGGTGCGCAAGGGCAACACCGAATTGGTCAGCCAACTGAACACGGCCATCGACGGTATTCGCGCCAGCGGCGAGTACCAGAAGATTTCCGAGAAGTACTTCAAGTCTGATATCTACGGCGACTGAGCAGCCGCATCGCCAGCAGGCTGGCTCCCACTTTGGTATGCATTCAACTGTGGGAGCCAGCCAGCCAGCTGGCGATGCGGTCGTGGGATCATGCAAATCTCTGGAAACTGATCGAATTTAATCCCTTCTTAACCACCTTATCGTTTATTCCCCGACATCTGTTCCACACGCCCCGGGCTCTCCAAGGTCCGGGCCAGCGTGTAGACTTCCGGTCAATCGATATCTAGAAGGGAAACGCAATGAGCGAGGAAACGATGCGGTTGGGCCGTGAGCGGCGCTACCTGGTGTTGCTGGGCATCATCTGTCTGGCGCTGATCGGCGGCGCGCTGTACATGCAGATCGTGTTGGGCGAGGCGCCGTGCCCGCTGTGCATCCTGCAACGTTATGCCTTGTTGCTGATCGCGATCTTCGCGTTCATCGGCGCGGCAATGCGCACCCGCCGCAGCATCACGGTGTTTGAAACCCTGGTGGTGATCTGCGCCCTGGCAGGCGTCGGCGTAGCCGGGCATCACGTCTATACCCAGTTCTATCCGGCGGTCAGCTGCGGCATCGATGTGTTGCAACCGATTGTCGATGGTCTGCCGCTGGCGAAGATCTTCCCGCTGGGGTTCCAGGTCGACGGTTTCTGCTCCACGCCGTACCCGCCGATCCTCGGTCTGTCGCTCGCACAGTGGGCTTTGATTGCCTTTGTCCTGGTGGTGGTGTTGGTGCCATTGCTCACTTCGCGCAACCGCAAGGCACTGCGCTGAGGTCATTCGCGGTATCGCTGCGCAACACATGAAAACGCCCCGGCCCTCGTTGAGAGAGCCGGGGCGTTTTGCCATTCAGGGCGCGGGTAAAAAGACCTTGATGCGCGACAAGAACGGGTGCGGCGCATGTGCGACATGTTGTCACAGCGCGAGTGTCGCAAGGCGTTTCAGCGTGTCGGATTGGTACGCGTAGACGCAATGAAAATGGTCTTCTGATTTCGCAGCAGGCTTTAGCGCTCTCAACCTGGAACAGGCAGTTTTAACAGGCCTTGGCAAATTGCCAGAGCCCTTGTCACATGGGGGCTAAGGCAGGGTAGAGGGCAGAGGCAGAGCTTTCGATACTGTCTGATCTGCGCGTGGTAGCCCTACTTATTTTGGTGTTTTTGTTGAGAATGAATTTCGATAAGATGCCGCACTTTTGCGAAAACCGTTAATGATTGTTGCTGGAATGGATAAAAATTATTTCGGGATGAGACATGGTTTATGAATCGTTACATATCTACAATCGCCCGCACTGAATTCCCGGCACTGCTCACCCTGCTTCAGGTGCTTGAGCAGCAATAGGGCGTCGAGGGGCCGGATGGCTTCATACGACTCCTCTGGTGTCGGTGCCTTCCAACTATCCGCACCAAATGGAATTGGTCTGTAACAAGGCCTTTGACCACGAATTCGAATAAGAACTCACCGCTTGCCCAGGAATTGTCGAGCAGCGTCTGACGCACGACGGGCGGCCCTTATTCAATCCAAGAAAATGCCAACCCTTGGCAGGGTGAAGTGTTGGCGATCAAAACCCAACTGCATTGCGCAAGCTGCTTTAGAGGTCGTGAGATGAGTAAAAACAGGTACCCCAGACTACTAGGCTTATTGCCGCTGATCGGCACGTTGTTGCTGTCAGGCTGCAACATGACCTTGCTCGATCCCAAGGGCCAGGTTGGCCTGGACGAGCGAAACCTGATCATCACCGCAACGCTGCTGATGCTGTTGGTCGTGGTTCCGGTCATCGTCATGACCTTCCTGTTCGCCTGGAAATACCGCGCGTCCAACACCGACGCCGTGTACACGCCGAAGTGGTCGCACTCCACCAAGATCGAAATCGCGGTGTGGGCTGTTCCAGTGCTGATCATCATTGCCCTGGGTTATGTCACTTACAAGTCGACCCACGCACTGGACCCTTACAAGCCGCTGGTCTCCGACGTCAAGCCAATCACCATTGAAGTGGTCGCGCTGGACTGGAAGTGGATGTTCATCTATCCGGAGCAAGGCATCGCCACCGTCAACAAGATCGTGTTCCCGGCGCACACGCCGATCAACTTCAAGGTGACTTCGGACTCCGTGATGAACTCGTTCTTCATCCCGGCGCTGGGCGGCCAGATCTACGCGATGGCCGGCATGCAGACCAAACTGCACCTGATCGCCAACCAGAACGCTGAAATGGACGGTATCTCCGCCAACTACAGCGGCGCGGGTTTCACCGGCATGAAGTTCAAAGCTATCGCCACTTCCCAGGAAGATTTCGACGCCTGGGTCAGCGAAGTCAAAAAGGCACCTAAACAGCTTGAAAAAGCTGAATACGAAGCCCTTTCCAAGCCAAGCCAGAACAACCCAGTCGAGCTCTACTCCTCGGTCACGCCGAACCTGTTCCAGATCATCGTCGACAAGTACGAAGGCATGAAACCAGGCAAGCCGATGCACCACGAGAAGAAAGAGCACGAAGTGGCCGCCATGGAAGGGATGGACATGAGTTCGCATTCAGCTGCCGGGGCAGAGGAGTAAACGATGTTTGGTAAATTAAGTTGGGAAGCGGTCCCGTTCCACGAGCCGATCGTGATGGTGACCATCGCCATGATCGCGCTCGGTGGTCTGGCGCTGTTCGCTGCAATCACCTACTTCAAGAAGTGGACTTACTTGTGGACCGAGTGGCTGACGTCGGTCGACCACAAGAAAATCGGCGTGATGTACATCATCGTCGCCATGGTCATGCTGCTGCGCGGCTTTGCCGACGCCATCATGATGCGTACCCAGCTGGCCATGGCCACCGAGGGTTCGCCTGGCTACCTGCCACCTGAACACTATGACCAGATCTTCACCGCTCACGGTGTGATCATGATCATCTTCATGGCGATGCCATTCTTCACCGGCCTGATGAACCTTGCAGTGCCGCTGCAGATCGGCGCCCGTGACGTTGCCTACCCGTTCCTGAACTCCCTGAGCTTCTGGTTGTTGGTATCCGGCGTAGTGCTGATCAACCTGTCCCTGGGCGTCGGCGAATTCGCCAAGACCGGCTGGGTTGCCTATCCACCGCTGTCGGGCCTGCAATACAGCCCTGGCGTGGGGATGGACTACTACATCTGGGCGCTACAGCTATCGGGTCTGGGTACGACGCTAACCGGGGTTAACTTCCTGGCGACCGTGCTGAAAATGCGTACCCCTGGCATGAAGCTGATGGACATGCCGATCTTCACCTGGACCTGCACCTGGGCCAACGTCCTGATCGTGGCTTCGTTCCCGATCCTGACCGCTACCCTGGCACTGCTGACGCTTGACCGTTACATGGATTTCCACATTTTCACCAATGAACTTGGTGGCAATCCGATGATGTACGTCAACCTGTTCTGGGCCTGGGGTCACCCCGAGGTTTACATCCTGATTCTGCCGGCGTTCGGGATCTTCTCCGAAGTCATCTCGACCTTCTCCGGCAAGCGTCTGTTCGGCCACCACTCGATGATCTACGCCTCGGGCGCGATCTCGATCCTGGGCTTCATGGTCTGGCTGCACCACTTCTTCACCATGGGTTCGGGTGCCAGCGTCAACGCCTTCTTCGGTCTGGCGACGATGCTGATTTCGATCCCGACGGGGGTGAAGCTATTCAACTGGCTGTTCACCATCTACCAGGGCCGTCTGCGTTTCACCAGCCAGGTTCTGTGGACCCTGGGCTTCATGGTGACCTTCGCCATCGGCGGCATGACCGGCGTACTGCTGGCCATCCCGGGTGCCGACTTCGTTCTGCACAACAGCCTGTTCGTGATCGCGCACTTCCACAACGTGATCATCGGCGGCGCGGTATTCGGTTACATCGCAGGCTTCGGCTTCTACTTCCCTAAAGCGTTCGGCTTCAAGCTGCACGAAGGTTGGGGCAAGGCAGCGTTCTGGTTCTGGATCACCGGCTTCTTCGTCGCGTTCATGCCGCTCTATGTACTGGGCTTCATGGGCATGACCCGTCGTCTGAACGCCACCACCAACCCTGAGTGGGTGCCGTACCTGTACGTCGCCATGTTCGGTGCGGTGATGATTGCCGTCGGCATCGCTTGCCAGCTGATTCAGCTGTACGTCAGCGTGCGTGATCGCAACAAGCCAGAAAACATGTGCGAACACGGCGACCCGTGGAATGCACACACCCTGGAATGGTCGACCTCGTCGCCACCACCCTTCTACAACTTCGCGGTCCTGCCAAAAGCGGAAACCATCGATCCGTTCACCGAAGCCAAGGAAAACGGTACTGCGTACAAGGCTCCGGCCAAGTACGAGCCGATCCACATGCCAAACAACACCGCGACCGGTGTGGTCATGGGGGCTCTGTTGACCGTGTTCGGTTTCGCGATGATCTGGCACATCTGGTGGTTGGCTGCATTCGGCCTGATCGGCACCGTGGTGTACTTCGTGATCCACGCTGCACGTGATGATCAAGGCTATATGGTGCCGGTCGACGTGATCGAGCGCATCGAAGCCGAGCAGCACAAGCGTCTGGTAGCGGCCGGGAAAGTTCCAGCCACCGCCACCCGTGTTGAAACCTCGTTGGAACAGGCTTAAACCATGTCGAACTTAGTGACCAATGCTGGACACACCCATGTCGATGGACATGGGCACGATGACCATCACCACGACTCGGGCGAGATGACCGTATTCGGTTTCTGGCTCTACCTGATGACCGACTGCATCCTGTTTGCATCGATCTTCGCGGCGTACGCGGTACTGGTTAACAACGTAGCGGGTGGCCCGTCGGGCCACGACATCTTCGAACTGCCTTACGTACTGGGCGAAACCGCTCTGCTGCTGTTCAGTTCGATCACCTACGGCTTCGCCATGCTGGCGTTGTTCAAGGGCAAGAAGAACCAGGTCCTGGGCTGGCTGGCCATGACCTTCCTGTTCGGCGCCGGCTTCATCGGCATGGAAATCAACGAGTTCCACGTGTTGATCTCCGAGGGCTTCGGTCCTAGCCGCAGCGGCTTCCTGTCCGGGTTCTTCACCCTGGTCGGCACCCACGGTCTGCACGTGACCAGCGGTCTGATCTGGATGGCGATCATGATGTACCAGGTGCAGAAAAACGGCCTGACGGCGACCAACAAGACCCGTCTGAGCTGCCTGAGCCTGTTCTGGCACTTCCTGGACGTGGTGTGGATCTGCGTATTCACCGTTGTTTATCTGATGGGGACTATGTAAATGGCTAACGCTCATTCCCACGATAGCCACGACGCCGGCCACGGCAGCGTCAAGTCCTACGCTATCGGTTTCATCCTGTCGGTCATCCTGACCGTCATTCCTTTCGGCCTGGTGATGTACCCATCGCTGCCGAAAGCCTTGACCCTGTGGATCGTACTGGCCTTCGCAGTAATCCAGGTGCTGGTGCACCTGGTGTACTTCCTCCACCTGGACCGTTCGGCCGCGCAGCGTAACAACGTGATTGCGTTTGTGTTCGCCGCGATCGTGATCGTCCTGCTGGTTGGCCTGTCGCTGTGGATCATGTTCAGCATCCACACCAACATGATGGCGCACTGAGGTAAATCCGGATGTCCTTGAAGCACTTTATCCAAATCACCAAACCGGGGATCATTTTCGGTAACGTGCTTTCAGTGGCAGGCGGATTTTTCCTGGCCTCGAAAGGGCATGTCGATCTGGCCATCTTCCTGGCCGCCATGATCGGCACGTCCCTGGTGGTGGCATCCGGTTGCGTGTTCAACAACTGCATCGACCGCGACATCGACATCAAGATGGAACGCACCAAGAACCGGGCGCTGGTGCAGGGTTTTGTTTCCCTGAAACTGGCCCTGGCCTTCGCGACCGTCCTGGGTGTTGCCGGCGTTGCGTTGCTGTACAAGGTGGCCAATCCGTTGGCTGCGCTGTTCGCCGTGATCGGTTTCGTCATCTACGTCGGCTTCTACAGCCTGTACCTCAAGCGCAAGTCGGTTCACGGCACGCTGGTGGGCAGTCTGTCGGGCGCGATGCCGCCGGTGATCGGCTATGTCGCGGTGAGCAACACCTTCGACATGGCTGCACTGACGCTGCTGGTGATGTTCAGCCTGTGGCAGATGCCGCATTCCTATGCCATCGCGATCTTCCGCTTCAACGATTACCTGGCCGCATCGATTCCGGTGCTGCCCGTGAAGCGCGGGATTCAAGTGGCCAAGAAGCACATCCTGATCTACATCCTGGCCTTCCTCGTGGCGACCTTGATGCTGACCTTCAGCGGTTACGCCGGCATGAGCTACCTCGCCGTCGCCGCGGCCATGGGCATGTACTGGTTGTACATGGCCTGGACCGGCTACAAGGCAGTGGATGACACGGTCTGGGCACGCAAGCTGTTCGTGTTCTCGATCTTCACCATTACCGCGTTGAGCGTGATGATGTCCCTGGACTTCAAAGTGCCGACCGAGCTGTTGCTGACGTACGCGCCTTAAGCGTTGGATGCTGTAAAGAAAAACCCCGCCCTTTGAGAGAAGGTGCGGGGTTTTTTATTGCCCGTATTCTGGTGGACCGAGTTGCCTGCATCGCGAGCAAGCTTGCTCCTACAATGGATCGGCGTTGCTCCACATCTTGAGCACGACACAGATCCCTGTAGGAGCGAGGCTTGCCCGCGAAGAACGATAACGCGGTGTATCAGCC